>JACQHV010000170.1 GCA_016198885.1 Gammaproteobacteria bacterium | reverse complement strand
TCAATCCCTGATATTTCAGAAGACTTCGATTTTACACTGGGTATACCGGGGTTTACCTATGCTGATCTCTATCAACCGTCCCGCCTGCATGACCTGCTGCATGCTTTTGATATCTCAGTAAAACAAATCGATCCCGCCTTATTTGCCGGCTATCAGGCCTACCGGAACTGCCTTGGAGAAGGTATGGCACCACAAGCGATCTCTGACCTGCTGGTACGCATGGCGCCCCTTATTGGTCAATTTATTGCCCGTCTGTTTCAAATAGAAGGTGAACACGCTGCGCAACGGGCTGCCATTCAGGATGAAATTGATACTATTTTTGTCTTTCGTAACGAAATCATTGCCAAGCTGCGGGCCAAATATAAAGACGAGGACATCTCCAATTGGGATATCCCGGAATTACAAAAGAACCTGGAATTGTTAATACATGTTGCTTTTCCGGAGGCTGACAAAGATCCGGATCCGGAACGCCGGCTCTGCCGTGTTGGTACGAAACTCGCGCGTCTCTCCAATCATTACCGATTATCCGCCAAGGGAAAGCCGGATGAATTCACAGATGCTGATTCGCATACGGCAACACTGAAACAAAGATTGCGTGAGGACCCTCAAGCCCGCAAAACATTTGCCGTAGCCATCACTGAGGAGAGTTCCTCCGGGTTTATCGATACCCTCCTGGATTTGGTACAACGCTGGAGCTACGCTGCCCAGCATAATCCCGGACTCGCCAAAACCATCTCCGGTTGGGTCAGTTTCAAATCGCCGAAAAAGACCGATTTTGAGCATCTGGTCCACCACGAGACCAGACAACGCGAAGGGTTTACAACCTGGATTGGACCGCAATTTGAACATCGACGCCGGGACGGTTTTGCCCTGACCGATCGCCGTTACATCCAGCGACAGGTCCTGTATGAAGTCAATCATTGTATCTACTGCCACGATCGGGATACCGATTCCTGTTCCAAAGGCATGCGCAACAAGCGTGTCGGAGATTTCAAGACTAACCCCCTGGGTGTGGCAATTACCGGCTGTCCTCTGGGTGAAAAGATTTCGGAAATGCATGTAATAAAGCGCCAGGGAGATAATATCGGCGCGCTCGCGCTCGTTATTATAGACAACCCCATGTGCCCCGGGACCGGCCACAGGATCTGCAATGACTGCATGAAAGGCTGCATTTATCAAAAAACAGAACCGGTCAATATCCCGCAGATTGAAACCAATGTTCTGACCGATGTTCTGTTTATGTCCTATGGCTTTGAGATCTACAGCCTGCTGACCCGCTGGAATCCCTTAAACGTCAAACGTCCTTACGCCTTGCCTTATAACGGCAAGAATGTCCTGATCGCAGGGATGGGACCCTCGGGTTATACCCTTGCCCATTACCTTATGAATGAAGGATTCGGTGTTGTTGGCATCGATGCACTGAAGATAGAACCACTGCCGGAGGAACTTACACACAAGAATGGCGGCCTGCCCAGGCCTGTTAAAGATTTTGGAGACCTTTATGAAGATTTGGACAAGCGTATGCTTGCCGGTTTTGGCGGTGTTGCTGAATACGGCATTACCGTGCGCTGGGACAAAAATTTTCTCAAGGTCATTTACCTGACACTCGCAAGGCGCAATACCTTCCGCTGTTTCGGTGGCGTCCGTTTTGGCGGCACGATCACGATTGAAGAGGCCTGGAACATCGGTTTTGATCACATTGCCATCGCCAGCGGTGCCGGCAAACCCACGATCATCGGGCTGAAGAACAATCTCATTCGCGGTATCCGCAAGGCCTCGGATTTTCTCATGGCCCTGCAACTTACCGGCGCAGCCAAGGAATCATCACTCGCTAATCTTCAGGTACGTCTCCCTGCCGGGATCATCGGAGGGGGCCTTACTGCAATCGATACAACGACTGAAGTAACTGCTTACTACCCAGGACAAGTTGAAAAAATATTGCACCGCTACGAAACGCTGGTGGCAAAAAAGGGGGTAGATGCCGTACGCGCCCAGTATGATAAAGAGGAGCTCGTGATCCTGGATGAATTTCTTCAGCATGGTCGCGCTATACAGGCCGAACGTCACCGCGCTGATATGGCGGGTGAAAAACCTGATTTCCAACCGTTAATCAGCCAGTGGGGTGGTGTCACACTGTTCTATCGCAAGGGCATCAAGGACGCACCGGCCTATCGCCAGAGTCATGAAGAAATTCATGCAGCCCTGCAGGAGGGGATCCAGCTCGCTGAAGGCATGAACCCATTGGAGGCCATTCCCGATGAATATGGCGCCCTCAGGTCGGTCAGGTTCGATACACTGGCAGAAAAGGAAGGCAAGTGGCTGAGCGAGGGGAGTGAGATTGAAGTCCCGTTAAAGAGTCTGTTTATCGCCGCCGGTACCTCGCCTAACACGATTTACGAACAGGAACACCCCTACAGTTTCAGAATGGATGAAAAATTCTTCCAGCGCTATGAACCACACTGGAATGGTGCTGCCCTGCCGGAACTTGTCCCCATGGATGACACCGCCATACCCAAGATAGGCAGGCCTGCACCGTTGACCTCATATCACAAAAACGGCAAATACATTTCTTTTTATGGTGACAATCATCCGGTCTACGCAGGAAGTGTAGTCAAGGCCATGGCAAGCGCCAGGGATGGTTATCCTTATGTGGTGAAACTATTTGAAAAAGAACTGAAGGCATTGGATGTTAATTTACAGGATGGTCGTGATCGAAAGCTCAGACAATTCTTTGATCGATTGGATGAAGAATTAACAGCGACAGTGGTCGAGGTTAACCGGCTGACACCGACCATCATCGAGGTTATCGCCAGGGCCCCCATGCAGGCACGCAAATTTCATCCAGGACAATTTTATCGAGTCCAGAATCTGGAAAGTATGGCGCCTGTCATCCAAGGAACTGTATTAGCTGCAGAAGGCCTGGCCTTGACAGGTGCGTGGGTAGACAAGGAGCAAGGTTTGATCTCCCTTATTGCCCTTGAGATGGGTAGCTCATCCAAACTATGCGCCTTGTGGAAACCGGGTGATCCCCTTGTCGTGATGGGTGTTACCGGCACACCTACCGAGATCTGTCAGAACAAGACTGTGATGCTGGTCGGCGGAGGTCTGGGTAATGCTGTGCAGTTCTCCATTGGCAAGGCCTTGCGTGCTGCGGGCAATAAGGTAATTTACTTTACCGGTTACAGACAACCCACCGATATCTTCAAGGTAAAGGATATCGAAGCAGCATCAGATATCATTGTCTGGGCGGTTGACCAGGCACCAAATGGACAACCCATCGCCCCCACACGCAAACAGGACAAGACCTGCATAGGCAATATCATTGATGCCATAGAGGCCTATGGAAAAGGTGACCTTGGTGATACCAGCATTAAACTGTCTGAGGTCGACCACATGATTGTCATCGGCTCCGATCGGATGATGGCAGCGGTCAAAGAGGCCCGTTACAACCGTCTCAAACCCTACCTGAAGCCCGGCCATACGGCCATTGGCTCGATCAATTCCCCTATGCAATGCATGATGAAGGGCGTCTGTGCACAATGCCTCTGTAAACATGTTGACCCGCATACAGGTGAAGAATATTTCGTATACTCCTGTTACAACCAGGACCAGGAACTGGATCGCGTTGATTTTACAAACCTCAATGCCCGTCTGCGCCAGAATACGGTCCAGGAAAAGCTGTCCAATATGTGGCTGGATCACCTTCTGGGATCACACTTCTAACTACGGGATTCGCAAGGGAAAAAATTACAATTTGAAGAGAAATCTGTCTCGGTATTTCTTGAAAATGCATTATTACATGCATTTCTCATTGAATTAATATTGAATTCTGCATTTTTTATTGTCGGGATTAGCGTTATGATAATAATCAGAATTTATTGATTGATATAAAATTTATCACTATACCGAAAAATTCTTACACAATATAAATAAAACGAACGAACCCCAAGTGTAAGTTCTAGTGCGTGGATACAGAACTATGAAAGAGCAACTTAAAGACCCCAAAATACTTCGAAATATACCCATCTTCAAAACCTTATCTGATGAAGAATTGACTGAGATATTGCGGGCACCGGAAAACCGCATTGAAGATTTTGAACCGAAGAAGATGATCATCCGGGAGTCTGAAATCGGTGACTGCATGTACATTATTCTTGAAGGCATGGCAGAGGTGTCCATCCGTGGCGGCGCGGCAAATCGAGAAATTACCATTGCCACATTAAGAACTGGCGATTTTTTTGGAGAACTTTCAATTCTTCCCGAAGGTTCAGGCCGTCGCAATGCTACAGTCAAGGCCTTTCATAAGACCAAGGTATTCAGGATCGACAAAAAGTTTGTGCTGCTGAGTATTAAACGCGATGAGACTGTGGATGAATCAGAAGAACCAACACAAATTAATTATCAGAAATTCCCGCCGGATGAAGTTCGCGACGCAATCAGAAAACTGCGGTTATTCAAAAGTCTTAATTATAATGAATTAGCCACCATAAGGGACTGGACCGAAGTAGTCACAGTTGGTCCGGGTGATTTTGTGCTCAAGGAATCCCAGCCCGGTGAACATATGTATGTCATTCTGAATGGTACCGTCGAGATATTCACCCTGGACAATGACGGCAAGATTGTCATTCTTGCGACATTGAAAGACGGGGATTATTTCGGTGAACAGGCGCTCATGCCAGACAGCAAAGGCAAGCGTAACGCATTCGCAAGGACAGATGATGCATCGCGCCTGATAAAAATACCCAAGGAATATTTCAGACTGGTATTGAATCGTGACAGTGACCTGGCAAAAGAATTAAAAAAAATACATGAAACACAAAAGCAAAATATGAAGAATATACAGCAAAGCTGAACTTGACTAGTAACTAATGATTCGTGATTAGTGACTAGTAATATTGTAACCACATCCTCTTTTATCATTTATTTTCATCCCTTTTTTCAGGATTACTGCGCTTATTAATATATTCACGTGAAGGCACTGGAGATAAATAATCTAAAGAAGACCTATGCCAATGGCGTACAGGCGCTGAAAGGCATTGACCTTGAAGTTTCTGAGGGAGATTTCTTTGCCCTGCTGGGACCGAATGGCGCAGGGAAGTCTACAACCATTGGAATTATTACCTCACTTGTTAAAAAGTCGGGTGGGAAAGTCTTTGTTTACGGTTATGATCTGGATACGCATACTGTCGCTGCAAAATCCCTGATCGGCATTGTGCCCCAGGAAATTAATTTCTCACAATTTGAGTCCTGTATGGAAATTGTGGTAAATCAGGGAGGTTACTATGGAGTTACCAGGAAACTTGCACGCAAACGCGCGGAAAAATATTTACGCCAGCTGGGTCTGTGGGAAAAAAGGAATGATCCTTCAAGAACATTATCCGGTGGTTTAAAACGGCGTTTGATGATTGCCCGTGCGCTTATTCATGAACCGAAATTATTAATCCTTGACGAACCCACGGCTGGCGTTGACGTGGAACTCCGACGCTCCATGTGGCAGTTTCTGAAAGACATTAACAGACAAGGTACTACGATTGTCCTGACGACACATTACCTGGAAGAGGCCGAGAACCTGTGCAAGAACATTGCCATCATAGATCTCGGTAACATCATTGAAAACACATCGATGAAATATCTGCTCAGCAAGTTGAATTCGGAAACATTTTTATTTGATCTGAAAGTGCCACTTGAAAAAAAACCTTTATTGCCTGATTTTAATTTTACTGTACCGGATACAATGACAATCGAAGTTGAAATCAGAAGGGATCAAAATCTCAATGAACTCTTTAACGCCTTCTCAAAGGAAGGAATCCATATAAGCAGTATGCGAAACAAGCATAATCGTCTGGAAGAATTGTTTATCAGGCTTTTAAACAAAAATAACAGTTAAAAAATACCCTAAGTTTTTGTATGAATAGAAAAGTATACCTGACTGCCTATAATACAATCGTTATCAAGGAAGTTGGCCGGTTTCTTCGCATCTGGGTGCAAACAATCATTCCACCAGCCATAAGTATGTCGCTTTATTTTGTTATCTTCGGTAATTTGATTGGGCCCCGTATCGGTCAGATGTCCGGATTTACCTACGTTGAATACATTGCCCCCGGGCTCATTATGATGTCGATAATCAACAACAGCTATGCAAATGTTGTATCCTCTTTTTTCGGGGCAAAATTCCAGCGCCATATTGAAGAGATGCTGGTTGCTCCAATTCCAAATTTTGTCATTCTCGGTGGTTATATAACTGGCGGCATTGCGCGCGGTGTTGCTGTGGGTATCGTTGTGACTGTTGTCGCCCTGTTTTTCACAAAACTCCACATTACACATCATATTATTGTTGTATCGATTGTAATTATGACATCGATACTCTTTTCTTTGGGAGGAATTATCAATGGGATCTTTGCAAAAAAATTTGATGATATCTCAATCATTCCTACGTTTATCCTGACACCATTGATCTATCTTGGCGGTGTTTTTTATTCAATTGATTTGTTGCCGGAATTCTGGCAATCCGTATCCAGATTTAATCCCATACTTTATATGGTGAATGCGTTTCGCTATGGTCTCCTTGGTGTGTCAGATATCAATATAATATTGGCTTTCATCATAATTGCGGTATTTATCGTTATATTATTCTGTATCAGTCTTTATTTACTCGATACCGGGAAAGGCATTAAAAACTGACAGGTTGTTGAAAAACTACTGCGCCTGGCGTAACGGCGTTGCTCGCAGGTTTAAAATGTTCATTTACAACCTCGTAAACTGCGCCTTTTCTCCTACTCGCGCCTTGTTCTCCCTTAGCTCGAAACGTTTCTCAACAGCCTGCTGAAATCCTGAAATTCACAATTTATCTTTTAATCTTTCGATCACCTCTTTGGTAAATTCTTTACTACCCAGGGAACCGCCGATATCTGCCGTACATACCCCATCCGCAATGCAAGACAGCATGGCAAGCCGCAATTCGTGACCAATGTCATAACGGTCAATGTGATCAAGCAACATGCCAAAGGCAAGAAGGACAGCAGTGGGATTGCATTTATTCTGACCGGCGATGTCCGGCGCTGTTCCGCCGGAAGGGTCAAACATGGCTATGTCAACTTTATCATCATTGGTAAAACTGAAATTACCGCTCGCACCGGTGCCTATGCTGCCAATCAGACCGCTCGCCATATCTGAGAGGAAATCGCCGTATTCATTCAACACCAGAACAACCTGATAATTTTCCGGATGTAATATAATCTTCGCCAACAGTGCATCAAATAATTCAATATTATGCTTTATATCCGGATAATCCTTATGTACTTCTTCAACAATTGACTGAAACAGACCGTCTGTAGCTTTCTGGATAGTGTGTTTTGATGATGATGTAACCTTCAATGATTTTTTTCTTGCAAGTTCAAATGCATACTTGGCCGCATTTCTACATGGATCTCGTTCCACGATCCTTATCGATATCGCGGCGTCTTTGCCAATCATTCGTCCCGGATCATCATAGGTACCTCCAGTCGCAATCCTTACAATATACAAGAAAACATCCCCCTTGAATTTTGATTGAATTCCCTTTATCGAGATAACAGGCCGCAGGATTACACTGAAGTCACATCTACGGCGTATGATTGCGTTAGGACTGGATGTTCTGGTAATCGTCGGGTATTTCAATGCCAATCTGGTTTCACGCATTGACTCAATAACCTTGTCAAACAAGTCCCGATTACCACCCTCTCGATTTTCCACTGATAAATCAAAAGGTATGAACTTAAACTCCAATGGTAACATATCGGCGATTGCATACACTGAATCACGCAACTCAGGACCAATTCCATCACCCAGCAATTCGGTTATATTGATTTTTTTCATTTCTGTTACACCCACAAGTAAAATTTATAAAATGCCATACCTTATTTTTCTTCTTCACCCCGGTAGACACAGCCTGATGTACACGTTTCTCCAACAACTATAGACGATAATTCCGGCAATTGAGGTTCAAGTTTTCGCCAGATCCAGCGTGCCAGATTTTCACTCGTTGGATTATCCAGTCCATCGATATCATTCAGAAAGCGGTGATCC
>JACQHV010000169.1 GCA_016198885.1 Gammaproteobacteria bacterium | reverse complement strand
TTCATCACCGGTGCTGCCTCATTTATCTATGAGATCGCCTGGCTGCGTATGTTAAGCATGGTGCTGGGTGCAAGTACGCATTCTTTCGAACTGATGTTGAGCGCCTTCATCACCGGTCTTGCCTTCGGCGGTTTGTGGATACGCCGGCGTATCGATTTTCTTTCCGATCCCTTGCTAACCGTCGGCAGCATTCAAATAATCATGGGGCTTCTCGCACTCGCTACGCTTGTATTCTATAACTTCACCTTCGATCTGATGGGCTTCTTCATGTCAGCACTGGATCGCACCGAGGCCGGTTATCACTTATTTACTATAAGCAGCCATTTCATTGCGCTCCTGGTCATGTTGCCGGCCACCTTCTGTGCCGGCATGACCCTGCCGCTGTTTACCTTCATTCTGTTAAAACGTGGATGGGGAGAAAAAAGTATTGGTCAGGTGTATGCCAGTAACACCCTGGGCGCGATCGCCGGCGTCATTTTTACCGTCTTTGTTGGCATGCCACTATTGGGCCTTAAGGGAGCCATGCTGGTCGGAAGTAGTCTTGACATTGGACTTGGCCTGTTATTGCTTGCCAAAGCCACATCATTTAAGAGTAAACCGGTTTTCGCCTCAATCGTAACGTGCACTCTCATCGTTGGTGCTGTTTCATTATGGACAAATTTCGATATCAGGCGAATGGCTTCATCAGTCTATAGAACTGGAAAAGTGACACAGACCGAAGATGAAAAAATACTATTTCATAAAGATGGCAAAACTTCTTCCGTCCATGTAATTGGTCAGGAGGACGGCTTGACCGTCATTTCAACCAACGGTAAATCGGATGCCGCCATTAACATGAAAGGAGACGAAACAATCGCACCTGATGAACCCACCATGGTCCTTCTCGCGGCAATACCAATCTCCATCTATCCAGATGCAAAGACAGTGGCAAATATCGGAATGGGTTCCGGCCTGACAACCCATATCCTGCTGGGATGGCCCGGAATTGAACGCGTAGATACGATAGAGATTGAACCAGCAATGATTGAAGGCGCCAACACCTTTCGCCCGCGTGTGGAACGTGCTTACTCAGATCCCCGTAGTCATTTTCATATTGAAGATGCCAGAACTTATTTCTCCACTCATCAGAAAAAATACGACATCATCGTCTCTGAACCTTCAAACCCCTGGATCAGTGGTGTCTCAAGTCTGTTTACCGACGAGTTTTATCATCATATAAAAAATTATTTGACCGAAGATGGCATATTCGTGCAATGGCTGCAGACTTATGAGATTAATACTCAATTAATTTTTTCCGTCTTGCGTGCATTAATGAATAATTTTTCCGATTACTCGCTATTTGCCGCTGATGATGGAGACATGATAATAATTGCTAAAAACAATCATACGATTGATCTGCCGAAAGATGTTATTTTCAATTCTGATGAAATGAGACATGAACTCTCCCTTGTGAAAATACAACATATACAAGATATTCTGGTGCGGTTCATTGGAAATAATTATCTCTTTGGGCCGCTTATTGATATTTACAATCCTGCCAGTAACTCGGATTATTTTCCGATTCTTGATTTAAATGCTCCACGTGCACGTTTCAAACAGGAGGACGCTTATGATTTCACCAGAATCAGACTGGATTCAATCCCGTTAATTAATATGCTTGTGCCGGCTTATGAATATAAGGAGATTACCCGGGTAAATTCGGAATATTTATTTACTACCGGCGCAATTACATATCAAGCCAGAAATTTACTCGATTATTTAAATAATAGACATAACAGTAAATCCTCATACCCGGATTACAGCAGGCTCGAATTGCTTATTAAACTTGCCGAAACCTGTGAAGCAATTAATCATCCGGAAATGTGGATTAATGAGTTATATCAATTAATACGCGTGACCCTTCCTTTTCTCGCCCCGGATGAATTGAATCAAATTTGGGACGCAATTACACCGGACTGTGAACAAGGTTTGGACAATGATCAGCAGCGCTGGTTGAATCTTGCAAGGGCATTAAGCCAACGTGATGCCGAGGCCATTGCCGATAATTCCCTCGCGTTACTCAAACAGGATAATTTCTCGGATTTGCCGCAAAAACGTTTTCAGTTCGCCTCATTATTATTGGCCCTGGTTAAGTTGCAGGAATTTCAGGCGGCCCATAAATTATGGACACAATTTGTTGACAGATTATATGGAAATGAAGATATTCCGCTTGCAGTATTGATGCTTTATAGTCTTGCTGCGCATCAATTATCAGGTAATATTTTTGAAATAAAATCAGGAATCAATGACAATTAAACAAGGTATAGATACAGTTAAAGCCAATTGTAATATTTATATAACTACCAGTGCCTGGTCAGAATAACGTATAAATAAACGGTGCAAAAACTGAACACTGAACAAAATCAGACGGCATTCCCGGCGATGATGGTTGTAACCAGCGTATCAATAATCAAGCACGGACCATGGTGGCTGTTGTGCTTATAACCAATAATATAATTTCGTTAACGCTGATTTTTCTTTCCATAATATTCAGTTGTCACTTGATACTATTCCTGCGGAGGGCAGAAACTCTTTACCCAAGCGCCAGTTCTTTCTGTCGTATACACTACCATTAACCAGGAATTCCTGAATCGGTCCTGTGTATTCAGTCACATTATCGTCATGCCGCCATTCGTAGTAATAATGCCTTCTCTCACGTTGTTCTGATGGAGACAGATCAAGAATCGAACGCCCATTAAAATCTTCATCCAATTTCAATACTGTACTTATTGTCGCCGCTGTATCTAATATTGATGTGGGTGCAGCTGATATACGGAGAGGACCAGAAGATCCAGGCGCTTTAACCATCATTAGCGGTGTTACCATCGACGCAATAAAAGTATCTACTTCAGAGGTATCATTAACCCCGATTACCTTTTGAGGTTTGAACCGATAAGGGCGCAAGTGACCCCCATGATCCGCCATGATAATAATCAAGGAATTATCGTATATCCCGAGTTCCCTCATTCTGTTTAACAGTGCAATAACGAAATCCAGGCTGCATTTCAATTGTGTTGTTATCGTCAATCTGCTTCTGGGAAGCGCGATGCCGGCATACGTACAGTCGTTGTTAGCCACCATAGGTGCATGCGTATTCATCAAGTGAAAAAACTTGTATACCGGTGCCGATCGGTCTGCGGTCATGTTCTTTGTCAGACTGTTCAAAAAAGCATTGTGCGGAATAAAAAACCCCACACTTCCCGCATCCCTGAAATGGTTTTGAACGAACCATCGTTGGTTATTGTATATATGCTTTTTCAGGAAATGAGGAACAATCCTGAACAATGTAAGATCAAACAATTTGGTGGTATCACCCAGCGCGTTTTCCTTATCAGTGACATGATAGTTCTTCGGTATAAGATATGCGTTAGTATAATGCCCGATAGTTAACATACCGATCATGGGTGGCACGCTGATCAGATCAACTTCGTAGCCCTTCTCAAATGCCGAGTTCAGTATCGTTTTTCCACCGAAAACAGTTTTGATGAAATCCCGTTTTAGCATATGGTTGCGGTAAATTTGACCGCTCAGGAGTGCCGGCAACGATAAATAGGTGGAAGGAAATACACCCATGTGCTCTTCGAAAAAGATAAATCCGTCCAGTGCTGACCGATAATGTCCATCTTCCAGTTCGTCGCTGATGCTGATGATATCTCTGAAGACATCCGCCTGAAATCCATCAAGTATGATGTGCAAAACATTACGCCCGGACGAAAACCGGTAGATCTCTCGCAACGCATCAGGTGAAGAAGATGAGTGGGCCTTCTCGAGCAGTCCGTCAGCATTCTGGATACCTGTGAATGCAAGAATAATCAATTGCAGAGAAAAAATGGTAACAGCTAAATAAGTAACGGGTTTTTCGATAACATGATTAAATGCCATGGTTAATATAATGACACTGATCCAAATCCCGAGATCGATCCACCCTCGCCAGGTTGCTTGTGTCCAGTCAATATTCAGGCCATCAAGTAATCCATATTTCCAGACCAGAATGGAACCCTGTAACCATATGAGAAATCCTACAACTGCAAGGAGCACAGTGTAACGCCGGTAACCTGCCTTGCTCATGAATCCTCCCATAATGATAAGCAGGCCGATAACAATCATTGCGGGTATGGAAAATAATCTCATGATCGACCAGATGGGAATGGTAAATTCTTCGAGGTTGCCGATATAAATAGTGAATGGGACAAACAGAAAAATATTAGCTGCTAAAATGACCGGCATGCCAAGTGTTTTTAAAACCTGCTGTGTCCTGGAGTTGGTCATACCTTCTGATGTTGCAGAATTTTGATTATTTCTGTCTTTCGTACCAGAATAGTTTACGACCTTCATTAGTGAGAATTTTCTCTTTAATTATTCTGGCTTTTTTATTTGTAAAACCAACAAAATTTTCTTCTGTATAATCAGGGAAAATATCTTCTCTAAATGCAAGTAATGTTTTTACCATAGGATCATTTTTAGGAACAAACTCTATGACACCAGTTGGTGCAAGATCAATGATCCAATTAATTGCGACTTGCAATGGTATATTACGTCCAATTACGAGATGATGAAGTAGTGCAAGTGCAAGTAAACCATCCGGCATCTGGCGCTTACTCAGTCCTCCGCGTTCTACCTCAGCCCACCCTTGGGATGGGCTTGGATTGGCAATATCCATATAGAGTGGCAAAAATGACAGATTTTCCTTTCTGGCCCTCAGAAAGGCGATATCCAAAACATCAGGATCACTATCGAAACCGATAACGAGTTTCGCACCAGATTCAAGACAACTAAATGAATACTCACCGGTATTGCAACCCAAATCCCATATTACCCCTGGTTTTACGTTTTCAGTGTAGTTTCGAATAAAAGCCTGTTTAGCGGCTGTTTCATCAGGCTGATATACGGTATTTTTCGAATAATATTTCCAGACACTGGTGTTGCTTGTTGGAACTTTTAATTTTTCAATCCAGTCATGCAGCCTGATTAGCATATTTTTAAATGTTGGCAATGGTAACCTGCCTGTGGGTATCTTCATTTGTTTTTTATTATCATGTTTTCTCTGGAAAAATGCATGCATGGTTACATGAAATAAAATATTAGGTGAAAACTTCCGGTACCATGGAAGTAATGTATTCAAATCATTTGCTGTAATTCCATTCATGTTGGATCGATACCAGGCATTATGAGGTATATCGCACATTGTTCTTAGCAGTAATGGATTAAGAAACTGCTCACAAAATTGCCGATGACCATACCATAGTTGCCCTGCACGATAGCGTTGAAAAGAAAGATGATCTATGAATACCGCCCTGGATCCATCAAATTGAATATTGAACGCTGTCGCATCGGAAAGCGTTATTCCTTTTTCCAGGGCTTTTAAATGTATTTTCAGATGTGAAAGTGCTGCCGCTCGCAAAACAGAAAACGGCCATTCATATGGATATGAAATAAAATCAAGTTTATGAAGTTCCAACAGGTAACGTATTTCATCTTTGAAGTTGTAATGAATTGAATCCGGTTTCACCTCGTTATATGGCACAAGCAGATTTTCATGAATCAACTCATCAAATAACCCGGAATCACGTACGAATTCATATTGTTGCGCACCTGATGGTGTGACAGTACGGTAAATTTTGTTATTGATATGTAATACCGTACCTGCAGGGTCCCGGAACGAACCTGGATCACTTGGCAAATTGATCACTCTTCCTTGCTGTTCATGTTTTCCAGATCATCTCTATCCTTGTCCCGTTTAAGTCTGAAGAATGTCAAAATACGATGCCAATATATTTTAATTGCAACAATGGCACCCGCAATCGTTGCAAGCAAGCCCTGTATAAGCAAACTGCCGGTGCCAGGATCGATATAAGCATGTGCATCCGGTACAATTGAAAATACTAATAAGGTAAACAGACATCCTTTAAATATATTAATTGAACTCATGGTAAAACCCGTTCCGATATTTAATTGAATCAATTGCAACATGCAAAGTTGAAATAGTATACGTAGTCAGTATCAATATTTAAACGAATATAATCTCCAGTCAGACTCACTTTCATCATCATGCCATCCACAACAATATTCAACAATCTCAGGATAGTATTGTTCAAGATTTCCAAGAAATATCCACTCATTTGCATTTTTCCAATACTGTATAACTTCTCTTTCTTCAGGAACAAGAACCAGCATCATCCATCGAACACCGGTTTTACCGGCATAGTGTGCAACTTTATCAATTCGATCATTCGGCAATAGCCGATATTGCCCTCCAACCGAATAGGCAACTGCGGGAAATTGTGTAAATACAGGTTCCCCATTTACTACGGCACTTAATTCGTCCAGTTTCTTATTGACTAACTCGTTATGTGAGAATATCTGTTTATCATAGAAGAGCTTTGGGCTTCCGGCCAGTACAATCACAGGGAATATGATGAGTATAGTCCCGGTCACTATGTTTTTACCCATCATTTTTTTACCAGAAAATGAATCTATCAACACATACAGTTCAAGACAAATATGTATTAACAGTAAAGGGATGATAATTTCAACATAACGGGATATTTGACTTGGGAAAACAGCAAGTAAAAGTAAATATAACACAACAAACAATGGAATAATTATTCTGGTCCTGCGGGACCTTGCAGAAACAGGATATAAAAAAGCAGTGATGCCCAGAATAACAAATAATATAAAAACACCAGTACCTGCGCCTATCTTAAGGAGTATTAACTTATCAAAAATTTGCCCTATGTATTTCTCCGGTGTTTGAATAGTTGAAATGATTCTGCTGTAAATTTTATATTTCTCTTTGTCATTGTCTGCATAGACGACATAACCAAGCATTTCAGAGCTATCGGGCAACAATTCCATTAGTTCCCTTCTGTTTTTGTATATATCAATATAGGTATTCACGGTCGTGGTTTTTAACATTTCTATTTTTCTAATGATATGCACATCACTGATTTCAACCATATAATCACCCAGCCGGAAATTCCGCGATAAAGGATCTTGCCCTGTCTGTATCGTCCTTGCGTAGTAATATGGAATAGTCAAGATACCAAATCCAAAAATAATCATGATTACCTGTTTGTATGATGTATTGCCTGGATGGATACCTTCTTGCAGGATATTAAAAAGTGAGAAAATCAAAACCAGTATAAGTATTGTTATACCTATTTCCCTGCTTAAAAACACGAGACTACAAGCGATTCCTAAAATTACAGGATAGATAAACATTGCTTTATCAGGTTTATTAATAAATTTGTAAATTAATAACAAAGTACCTGAAAGCAGGGCCATAAATAATGCTTCTGTTAACGCCAATGATGCAAAGTTGAAATAAATGTATGATAACTGTATCGATAAAACTGATACGACAGCAACAACACGATTAGTAAATGCACATAAATATAAAAAAGCAAATATGGAGAATAAAAATCCAGACAATTGACTGATTAAAATTGCAGAATCAATTCCACTCATTCCAAAGGTTATAAAAAATGCAATCAACAATGGATATAGGGGTGGCAGAATAAGTGAATTATCGATATGACCCCAGGCTCCTGTATGGAATTGAAAATTTCTATACAGGTTTTCCGCCTGTGCTATGTATGCATAGGTATCAGGCAGACTTGATTTTGTTTCAAAAATAAATGTAGAGACGATCGGATTTAATAACAATATCAACAGTATTAAACTAATATCGATTAATTTGCTTTTTTTAATTCTTATCATGGTAATAGCATTTACCGGATTTTTGTTATCGATCACTATCTTTCTGGAAACATATATAAATAATTTATAATGCCAGTTATCATAATAATACCAATAACGCAGGACCAGAAATAATACCAATATGTATGCCTGATAAAGTTATTCGCATTGCAATTGCCCAGATTAACACCTGCGTGGGGAATATTCCCGCTAACACCGATTTGATCATTTCAAAAATCCAGGAGGCGCTTGATAAATACAAAGCAAACATAATTGTCTTCCCGGAACTCACAATCAGCAGTTACCCGCCGGAAGATCTTCTTCTCAGGCCTGCATTTCATAAACAGATCAGCCAGGCATTTGAACTTATACAAAATAAAGTGATTGGTATTGATTGTATTATTGGTTATCCCGAAAAAACCGGTAATCAGCTGTTCAACAGCTGTAGTCTGCTCAGGGATCGAAAATTAATCGCAACATACCGTAAACAGATCCTTCCAAACTATGCCGTATTTGATGAAAAACGGTACTTCAATCCCGGGAAAGAAGCCTGTGTATTTGACTTTATGGGCATTCCGACCGCCCTGAGTATTTGTGAGGATATATGGGAACCCGGTCCATGTGCTCAGGCAAAGTCTGCAGGGGCAAAATTGATGATAAATATCAATGCCTCACCTTATCACGTCGACAAGATTTCACTGCGTGAAAAATTATTGCGGGAAAGGGTTGCTGAGTCCGGCCTGAATATTATCTATGTCAATCTCGTGGGAGGTCAGGATGAGTTGATCTTTGATGGCGGATCATTAGCGATTGATCATCGGGGCAATGTCAGATTCCATGCCCCTCAATTTCAGGAAGGTCTTTATGTTATCGAATTTTCATCCGGGGACAACGGTTGTTTTTCATTGCCCATGGATATCCCCGTTCAATCCTTATCCAAAGAAGAAAGTATCTATCAGGCCCTGGTACTGGGAGTTAAGGATTATGTTTACAAAAATGGTTTCAAGGGCGCAATAATCGGCTTGTCCGGAGGTGTTGATTCGGCATTGACGCTTTGTATTGCCGTTGATGCACTTGGCAGGGAAAATGTGGATGTGCTCATTATGCCTTCCCGATATACGGCTGATATGAGCATAGAAGACGCAAAAACCATAACAGAAACCCTTGGAGTGCAATCCCATATCATATCAATCGAAAAACTCTTTGAAACTTTCAATGAAAGTCTTAAACCACTTTTTTCTGATATGCCAAAAGATATTACTGAAGAGAATATTCAGGCAAGATGCCGCGGTATATTACTCATGGCGGTATCCAACAAATTAGGCAAACTGGTGTTGACCACAGGCAATAAGAGTGAAATGGCCGTTGGCTACGCCACATTGTACGGTGATATGGCCGGCGGTTTTGCACCACTTAAGGATATTACCAAAACATCTGTCTACAAACTTGCCGGATGGCGCAATCAGATATCGCCTGTCATTCTGCAACGGATTATTGACCGGCCACCCAGTGCAGAGTTAAGGGAAAATCAGTTTGATCAGGACACACTGCCTGCTTATGACATTCTCGATCCGATCCTTGAACGTTATATTGAATTTGATCAAAGTCCCGAAGAAATTACAAAGGCCGGATATGATGAAAAGATCGTACAAAAAGTAGTGACGATGGTTGATCGAAATGAATATAAACGCAGGCAGTCCGCCCCGGGTATTCGTATCACACAACGCGCCTTTGGCCGGGATCGTCGTTATCCAATTACTTCGGGTTATCGGGAATAATCCAATCACAATACATCAGGGATTACTACGATTGATCCGGACATACATGGACTATTTAACAACAATTTCCTTGATCTCATAAATGCCCGGATGATTGGGATAATTCAATTCCAGAACTCTTAGGGCGTCTGCAGAGAGATCATCCATCTCCATTACCTTATAGGCCTTTGCCATGAGTACTAATGCATCAGGCACTGAAGGTGTGCGCGGATATTTTTCAATTACGTAACGCGCGCGGTTGGCGGTAGCCACAAACGCACCACGACGCATATAATAATTTGCAACATCTACTTCATGTTCGGCCAGAAGATTGCGAAGGTAAACCATGCGTTGTTTTGCATCATCTGCATATTCACTCTCCGGGAACAGTCTCAGCAATTCGTTAAAATCCTCGAACGCATGCAATGCAGAACTCGGATCTCGTTGTGATGCATCCAGAGGCAGATAACGTTCCGTAAATCCCTTGCCACGATTAAAATTAGCGAGCCCCTTCAGATAATAGGCATAATCAACATGTGCGTTCTGGGGGTATAATTTTATGAATCGATCTGCGGTGGATACGGCAGAATCAGTATCGTCATTTTTATAATAGGCATAGGACAAATCAAGCAATGCCTGCTGACCATAAACTCCAAACGGAAACCGGCCTTCCAGTTTTTCGTAATATTCAACCGCCCTGGTGTAATTACCGGAATCCAGTGCACCTTTGGCCTCGGCGTAAAGACGCTCGGCTGACCAGGTCTCCGTCGGATCATCTTCCTTTTCATCAAAGTATGTACATCCGGAGATGACCATCACCAGAACTAAAATCAGGCTTCTTGGCACAGGCATGGATTATTCCAATATAGCAGTGTAAAGATATACGATGTATATAAAGTATTCTTTAATGATACTTCTTATGACTGTTATTTGTATATAAACATGACAAAACCCGTCCATCTCAGTGCAATCATTCCCAATGAGCTGGCCGGCAAGCGCCTGGACCAGGCGCTTGCCATCCTGTTCTCGCAGCATTCCCGTTCACGACTGCAGAACTGGATTCGCAACGGCGATGTACACATCAATAACACGGTAATGCGACAGCGCGAACGTGTTAAAGGCGGGGAACTTGTTCAGATCAAGACCACCTATGAAGTTCAGCAATCCTGGTCTGCGGAAGATATTTCCCTGCAAATCTTTTATGAAGATGAGGCATTACTGGTACTGAACAAGGCGGCCGGTATGGTCGTGCATCCGGGTGCGGGAAATCCGGAGCATACCTTGTTGAACGCGCTACTTCATTATGACCCAAAGTTGGAATTTGTACCTCGTGCCGGAATAGTGCAGCGCCTGGACAAAGACACTTCAGGCCTGATGGTGATCGCACGCACCCCCCAATGCCACACCAACCTGGTCGAACAACTGCAAGCACGTAAAATCAGGCGTGAATACCAGGCGATCGTGGCAGGAGTAATGACGGCAGGCGGCAGCATTGATCAACCCATTGGACGGCATCCGAGAAAACGCACCCATATGGCTGTAGTTAATAATGGCAAACCCGCAGTTACCCATTACCGTATTATAAAAAAATATGCAGCACACACACACGTTCGAGTGCTGTTGGAAACCGGTCGTACACATCAAATCCGTGTACATATGTCTTATCTTCGCCATCCGATTGTGGGTGATCCCGTGTATGGTCGCCGGACAATTATTCCAAAAGGGGCCAGTGAACGTTTGATATCTGTACTCCAATCATTTTCACGTCAGGCCTTGCATGCCGGCGCAATCAGTCTGCAACATCCGATTACGAATGAATTACTGCACTGTGAAGTGCCTCTGCCCCAGGATATGCAAACATTAATTGATGCACTCGAAGCTGATGTCAGAAAAAACCGATAAGATTGGCTGGATACCGGCCAAATGTCCTGTCCCCGATAACGTACACGCCGGGACAACAACTCGCATGGGGGGTATGAGTGATCCTCCTTACGATACATTTAATCTTGCAGAACATGTAGGAGATAACCCAAAAAGTATTTCACATAATCGTGAGCTGTTGCGTAAACAATTGAACCTCCCTGCTGAACCTCGTTGGTTGAAACAGATTCATGGTAATCGTGTGATCACTGCACAGACTGAAAATTTAACAGTGCCAGCGGATGGAATAATCACCGATCAGGCAAATACTGTATGTGTCGTACTGACTGCTGATTGCCTGCCCTTATTGCTATGTGACGCACAAGGAACAAAGGTTGCAGCAGTACATGTGGGCTGGAGAGGATTCAGCAAAAACATCATTGCGAATACAATAGAAATGTTTTCAGCAAAACGAAAACATATTATGGCCTGGATGGGGCCATGCATAAGTACAAGTCACTATGAAGTCGGCGCTGAAGTGCGTGACGCCTGTTTGAACGTATGTGCAATTGCAGGGCAAGCATTTACACCCGGTCGTGATGATTACTGGTACGCAGATTTACATGAGTTGGTACGATGCCAACTGGAATACCTTGGTATAGAGAATATATATGGCGGGGACTATTGCACTTATAGCGATAGCAAACTTTTCTTTTCTCACCGACGCGATGGTATTACCGGTCGTATGGCCAGTCTGATCTGGATGGATAGTTCCTGAACTTGGACTAAGCTTACGGCAGGAACCATAAATTTCAGCATTATCCGGCATAAAATAATTTCAGGGTTTTTATCATGACGCCAAGACAAACTTTTTCTTTCAGTCAGAGCGTCAATCATATGGTTGCGCGTGCCTTTAAAGTGCTGGATATGGATCCCGGAATTGCCCAGTCCATTCAGTCATGTAAGGCAATATTGCAGGTAAAGTTTCCGGTAAATATCAGGGGCAAGATCGAGGTTTTCACCGGCTGGCGGGCTGTCCACAGCACACATCGATTACCAGCGAAGGGTGGCATTCGCTATGCACCCATTGTTAATCAGGATGAAGTTGAGGCCCTGGCTGCACTGATGACCTACAAGTGTGCCATTGTTGATGTCCCGTTTGGCGGCTCCAAAGGCGGATTAATGATTGATCCTGCTAAATATGATCGCGATGAAATGCAGCTGATCACCCGTCGCTTTGCCAGGGAACTCGTGCGTAAGGGTTTTCTGAGTCCGGCCGCCAATGTCCCGGCGCCGGACATGGGCACAGGTGAGCGTGAAATGGCATGGATTGCCGATACCTACCAACAACTCCATCCGGAAGATATCAACTATGCCGCCTGTGTGACCGGCAAACCCGTGCACCATGGGGGCATTCGTGGCAGAACAGAAGCCACAGGCCGCGGTGTTGTCTATGCCATGCGTGAATTTTTCCGTCATCAGGATGACATCAAGGCGACAGGTCTTAAGGGTAGTCTGGGTGGCAAACGTATCGTGATACAGGGACTGGGCAATGTCGGTTATCATGCCGCGCGTCTGCTTGATGAGGAGGATGACACTAAAATAATCGCCCTCATAGAACGTGACGGGGCGTTAATCAATGAAGACGGTTTACCCATTGAAGAAATCAGGCAATACCTCAATAAACATAAAACCATTAAAGGTTTCCCCGGGGCAAATTTCACGGCAGACGGTCATACTGCGCTGGAACTTGAATGCGACATATTAATACCTGCTGCCCTTGAAAGTCAGATCACTTCAGATAATGCGGAACGCATCAAGACCCGGCTCATTATTGAAGCTGCTAATGGACCCATTACCTTTGAGGCGGATGAAATTCTGCGCAAGCGGGGCATCACAATTTTGCCCGACGCATTTGTCAATGCAGGTGGAGTCACCGTATCTTATTTTGAATGGATTAGAAATCTCGCCCATATCCGCTTCGGTCGGATGGAGAAACGCTATGATGAATTGCGTGGTGAACATATATTATCCGCCATAAAAACCATGACCGGGAAAGACACCCCGGAATGGATACACAAGGAACTGGCACGTGGTGCTAATGAACTTGATCTGGTCCGTTCCGGTCTGGACGATACCATGCGGCTTGCCTATCAGGAACTGCGTTCAACGCTGCAAGATAATGACAAGATTGATGATTACAGGACCGCAGCGTATGTTATTGCTGTCAGCAAGATTGCACGTTCCTATTACGACATTGGCGTGTATTAAAAACGTGAAGCGTCTTTCGTGAAACGTATAACGTGAAATATATCGGGGATCCTTTAAATCCGTTTCACGTTGCAGGCTCTTGAATAGTCTCTTTTCAGCCCATATCTATCGGGTGTATCCATTGACTTCAACAGGAAACAACAATGCGGCTTGATAAATTAACATCCAGATTTCAGACAGCGCTGGCTGATGCTCAAAGTATCGCTGTTGGCCGCGATCATCAATTTATCGAACCCGTCCATGTCATGACTGCCTTGCTGGACCAGGAAGGTGGCAGTCTGCGGCATCTGCTGAACACTGCAGGTATAAATGTTAATCAATTGCGAGCCCAACTTGGCAAAGTGTTGGATCGGCTTCCGCAAGTGGAAGGCACAGGTGGCGAAGTTCATATCTCAAAAGATCTGGAAAAACTTCTGAATCTCACCGACAAATATGCACAAACACGCAAGGATCAATATATCTCAAGTGAATTATTCGCCCTTGCTGCCCTCGAAGACAAAGGCGAATTAGGTAAATTAATGCGCAATTGCGGAGCGGATAAGTCGCATATTGAAAATGCAATAGGGCAAATCCGTGGAGGCCAGGCTGTTCGGGATCCCAACGCCGAGGATAATCGTCAGGCACTGGAAAAATATACCATTGACCTTACCGCACGGGCAGAACAAGGCAAACTTGATCCGGTGATTGGCCGCGA
>JACQHV010000165.1 GCA_016198885.1 Gammaproteobacteria bacterium | reverse complement strand
CTTTCTCGACTTCCATTCCACTCCCGCCATAGAAAGATAAAATGCCCAAGTAATACCATTTGTCAAAACAGCAATTTTTACACCTTGCCGATAAGAATAATCCAAAAGTTGCTCTTGGTGATTCTGACTTTCTAAGTCCTCAGCAGGTCTTTTTGCCTCAATGAATACTTCGCTGTGTCCATTAATACACAAGGCGTAGTCAACGCGTCTATTTTCGACTGAGAATTCAGGGAATACTTCATCTACTCGTTCAATATCCCATCCAAGACGCCTAAGTATTGGCTGAACTATCGCCATCTTGGCTTGATCCTCATTGTAAGACGTAAGACGAGGGTTGACTTTGAGATTATTGATAAAGTTAATCAAATCTTCAATCATGTTCTTACTCCACCAATTTTAAACAACTGTTTGCATATACCTTCAAACATAAACACGAGCCCAATTATCAAAGACATCTAACTAGTGATAATGGGACAGTTTGTCGGATAATGTTATATGGGCGACACGAGTGGATAGCATGGAAACCCTCCCTATTTCAATGTGTTGGCTACTGAGGCCAGTATAGAATCCCAATATCGGGGCTGTCTACTTCGCTGATTCAATATTCAGTTTTGGAGGTGCTCCTCTATTAATATCAAATGCTTAAATTCGAATTGTTTATACTGCTTATCAATAGGTTATAAATTGTTCCCTGATTTTTAATAGCAGGATATTACCCGCAATGACACTAAGGATTTAAGGAAAGATGCCATGGAAGGAAATAAGAAACCCCGGGTAGTGGGTCATTTCGACCCCTTCGACTTTGCTCAGGGCAGGCTCCAGGAGAAATCTTTTCTGTTATTACAATAGGATTTCTCAGTCGCCACGCTCCTTCGAAATGACAGGAGAAGGGTTCGAAAAATCAAACTGACCCCCTACCAAACCCCGCCATCTTGATCAATTTCGCAGCCGCATTAGATACCCAACGCCCAGGGGGCGATCAGGTAACACAACACAGCCACGAGCATCGCACCGAAGAGATCGATCAGCAGCCCGTTGCGCGCCATCTGCGGCACGGTGATATAACCACTTGCGAATACGATCGCGTTGGGCGGAGTACCCGCCGGCAGCATGAATCCGAAGGACGCAGCCATAGCCGCCGCCAGCATCAGCGGTGCCGGAGGTACACCGAGAGTTCCCGCGCTTGAGGCGATCAGTGGCAGAAAGATGCTCGCAGTCGCCGTGTTGGAAGCGACCTCGGACAAAGCAACCGTTAACAAACAAACTGTCAGAAAGATCACCAAGGGACTCACCTGCCCGATGCCGGTCACCAATCCGGCAATCCATTCGGTCAGGCCGCTTTCCTGAATCCCGTACGCCATAGCGAAACTGCCACCCAGCAGTACCAACAGGTGCCATGGCACACGCATCACATTGCGTACATCGAGTGTGAATCGTAACGGTTTCACAGCCACCGGTATGATCAGTAATGTGCAGCCGATGGACATGGCTACTGCAGCATCGCCACTGTCCTGCCGCAGCAATTTAGCCAACGATGCCGGTAGACTGTCCAGTGATCGGCCGATGATATCTTCCCATCCAAAGGTCACGTATCGCCACCAGCCCGGGATTGTGAATACGCCAAGCTCGATATCCTTGCGGAAGATCCATAGCAATGCTGCCAGCACGAATGCAATTAATACAATGCGTTCACCGCGGTTCATCGCGCCGAGTCCTGCGCGCTCTTCAGCGATCACTTCGCTGCTGCCAGCAAATCCCTGAGACGGCAGCGGCGCCGCGATCCGTACCAGATACCACCACACCAGCGGCAGTGCGATAAGTACGATCGGCAACCCCACCTTGAACCAGGTGAGAAAATCCACGTCATGGCCCAGCAGCGGACCGGCCTGCTTCACGAACACAAGATTGGGCGCTGTACCGATCTTGGTGCCGATGCCGCCGATATTTGCCGCGTAGGCGATACCGAGCATCAATGCAAGTCCGAAATGTCTGAGTAAAAGATTATCAGCATCGTCCTGCTCCTCCAGTTTAAGCAGCACCGCCATGCCGATCGGATACATCATCATCGCGGTAGCGGTATTGGAGATCCACAGGCTGATAAATCCGGTACCCAGCATAAATCCCAACACGATGCGCCGCGGACTTGTGCCTATCGTGTCAACGATGCCGAGCGCGATCCGCCGGTGCAGGCCCCACTGCTGCATTGCCGCTGCGATCAGCATGCCGCCGAAGAAAAGGAAATTGATCGGATCGAAATACTGCAACGTTACTGAAAACAGTGAGGCGATGTGCGTCAACGGATAAATAATCAGCGGCAAACAGGCAGTCGCCCACAGCGGTATCGGTTCCGTAATCCACCAGGTTGCCATCAGCATTACCGTGGCCGCCGCCCAGCGTTGCTCTGCGTCCAGCCCCAGTGATTCCGCAGAGAGACTGATCACGAGGAACAGGAGTGGCCCAAGCAAGAGACCCGTCCGCTGTCTGTTGCCATACTTAGGCAGCTTGAATGACATGACGGGTTTGGAAGTTATTTATAAGGTGTTAAATATTTTGTCCGTCAAGAAACGCAAATAATTCATCATCTTTTACGATACGCTGTAACACGATTGCCAGCGCTTCGTTAACCAGTTTTTCATTTTCCTCTATGCCCGGTGTAGTAATGACATCCTTTTTGCGGGTTGCATTGTAGGTGCCCGTATATTCCTGGGAATTTTTCCGGCAAATCGTACGCATTTCCACTTTGGTCTCAATTGACTTAATGACCTTTTCGCTGTGCGCAATATATTTTATGTTGGAGATCTCCACTGTTAAACCGGCATCGGCCGCTTCCCCATTTGCAGCAACGATATAACCAATCTCTGTAAACGCCTTTGCCAGTTTTTTCTGTAATGTTCCAGTCATATTGTCATCGGTGCTGATATGGGACGTGGCCTCATAAACACCGCCGCGCTGGCCAATAATATTACTGCTGCGTTTGTCAACCACTTCCAGATTGATCCTTGTCACTTTTGTACCAGCGGCATTATTGTCAACCTGGATGTCCGGATTAATCACGACGGTCTGCGGGCTCAGCGCACAGCCTGTTAAATTAAATGCAACAACCAAAAGCAAATTCAGGATGTTTCTCATTACATTTGTCCTTGTTCAATACGATTAATAAATAATTAAGGATACAGATTTATCCTGCAGGTTCAAACCATGCCAGTTTTTCATGCAGTTTAACAACACCGCCGATAATGATCATGCTGGGTGGTTTTATCTCATGCTCTTCAGGTATTTTCGGCAGGGATTTCAATGTGCCTGTATAAACGCGCTGTTTCTGTGTTGTCCCCTGTTGCACGATTGCGGCTGGTGTCTCTTCAGAAAGCCCGTGTTTGATTAATTCACTGCACAGGATATCCAGACCATGTGTCCCCATATAAACGGCAATTGTCTGTCTGGGCTGTATCAGGGCATCCCAGTTCAGATTCATGCTGCCGTCCTTGAGATGGCCCGTGACAAAGATGCAGGAATGCGCATAGTCGCGATGTGTCAGTGGAATTCCGGCATAACTTGCGCAACCACCTGCGGCGGTAATTCCGGGCACGACCTGGAAGGAAATACCTTCGCTGGATAATGTCTCGATCTCCTCACCGCCCCGGCCAAAGATAAATGGATCGCCACCCTTGAGGCGCAAGACACGCTTGCCCTCTTTCGCAAGTTTCACCAGAAGCTGATTAATCTCTCCCTGCGGTACAGCATGCTGATCGCGTTCCTTGCCGACAAAGATGCGTTCGGCATCCTTGCGCACGAGATCGACGATTCCGGGCGCAACGAGGCGGTCGTATAAAACGACATCCGCCTGCTGCATCAGACGCAGGGCGCGAAACGTGAGCAGATCCGGATCACCGGGACCGCCACCAACCAGATAGACTTCACCGGTATTGCTCACAACCTGCGAGTCGTTCT
>JACQHV010000173.1 GCA_016198885.1 Gammaproteobacteria bacterium | reverse complement strand
TGATCGAACAATGGCCGGACATCATGCGGCCCTGGGCTCGCCTCCGGGTGTCCCTGAAAACTGAAGGCCGGCGCTTTTGTATGATGAATGCCTTGCAGGGTGCCATCGAACAACGAGCGATGCGTGGCGAGCAGTGTCTCCGGCAAAGTCATTTCATCCACAGCGAAGCCGTGGTTCTGGCTGGTAATCATGACACGGCCGGTTTGCAGGTCCTGCACCGGATGATTAGCGCCGTGATGACCGAACTTCATTTTCACTGTCTGTGCGCCACCCGCGAGTCCCAGCAACTGATGACCAAGACAGATGCCAAAGGTCGGCATCTTCACCGCGATGCACTCGCGGATTGCCTCAATAGCGTACTCGCAGGGTTCCGGATCACCGGGGCCATTGGAGAGAAACACTCCGTCCGGTTTTTCCGCGAGTATCTCCTTCGCCGGCGTCTTTGCCGGAATGACGGTCAACCGGCACCCATGATCGACAAGAATCCTCAGGATATTGCGTTTAACACCATAATCATAGGCCATCACATGCCAGTGTTTACCACGCGCACGCCGTGGTACCGGCAGACCCTGCGTTAAATCCAAAATACCTTCTGTCCACTCATAGGCCCTGGTAGTGCTGACTTCCTGCGCAAGGTCTGCACCCACCAGTCCGGGAAAATTCTTTGCTGCCTGAACAGCCGCCTGTTCATTAATGCAATCTCCCGCAGTAATGCAACCACGTTGTGCACCCTTCTCACGCAGTAACCGTGTCAGGCGGCGGGTATCAATACCGGCAATCGCAATGACCTTGTGCCGTTTAAGATAGTCTTCCAGTGAACCCTCTGCGCGCCAGTTACTGGGCTGTAATGGCAGATCACGGATTACCAGGCCGCTGACGAAGATCCCTGCTGATTCCTCATCACTTATATTGGTCCCGACATTGCCGATATGCGGCTGGGTCAAGGTAACGATTTGTTTGAAATAGGAAGGATCGGTAAGAATTTCCTGGTAACCGGTAATAGCGGTGTTAAAAACTACTTCACCTACAGACTGTCCCGTGCTGCCTATAGACTTACCGTAAAATAAACTGCCGTCTTCTAACGCCAGTAACGCTGCCTGATTCAACTAACTCTCCACCACTGCACATACAAAAAGGGAGCAACCAGATGGTTACTCCCGTCAATTTTCATTTCACGAATTCTACTTAGATGGTCTGCCAATGTCCACGAATCGACCGGATAGCTACGGCATTTACAGACATCCTGAAATAAAGATCTCTCTCAGGCGGCCCGCTCCCGGTTGAGTTCACCACAGGGGATTAATAGCGGTGCCTGTTTACGGCTTATCACGACCAGATGATTGGGTGGAACCGTCTGCCAGCCGGTATCTTCCGTCAGTCGCTCGGAACTTACAAGTACAGCTTCCGATCCCAGCCGGTCCTGCGCACAACATTCGTACAATTCGCCGGAATAATAATAGAGTGTCTCGGGTACAAAATCTGGATCATTCGAATAACGTGAGACCGCTGCATTTTGTCCATCGGCGACCGCTACATTTAAATAACTGGGCTCACCATCACCATACGTATTAACGATATCCACCACCCTCTGGATAGCACCATCCAATGCTGCAGCAATATCCATTGCCGTGACAACCCGCCGTTTCAGCAATTCATCAATAAGGACCGCGAAAAAATGTTCTGAATCAGTACTGCCATAGACATTGCTGAAAGCCTCATCACATACCGAATCGAGCAGTTTGCGTCGCACCTTCCGGAAGTTACCAACATCACCATTGTGCATACATACATACTTGCCAAAACGGAAGGGATGACAATTGGCTTCATTGACACCACTGGACTGCGTCGCGGCACGCACATGGGCGAGAATGCAGGAACTGGACATAACCCGGGCAAGATTATGCAGGTTCCGGTTATTCCATGCAGGTGTTATGGATCGGAATACGGCGGGTTCTTCTGAAAATTCCGGGGTATACCAGCCGACACCGAATCCATCACCGTTAAGGGGTTCCTCACGCTCATAACTATGTGTGCTTTGCCGGATCAGTGAATGGCTCGGATCGAGCAACAATGAACTCAAGCGCAGGGGGGGACCGAGATAAAGTGTGAAACGGCACATGAGAACCTCCTTACGCTATCTGTAGAATATTCAAGTTTGCCCTGCTCGCCTGATATGACACATTATATAAAGTATCAACCTTTTTTAGCCTGCCGCAAATAGAAAATAAATAATTGGTTAATAATCCTGATAATGACATACTTGCGCCCGCTGCTTCGTTGATTACAACAAACGCGTGATTATTACACGCGGATCTGTCCTGCCTGCCGCAGAAGAGGTAGTATATCCGTGGTGAAGCATTACCCGGGATCGGCAGCATCATAAATAGCGATTTTCAGGATTTCCGGTAAATTCAGGTATTTTTATCTGCAAAATCACCCCTCGTTATCAGAATAACCGGGCATTGATCTTATGTTCTATTGCCGTGGCTTTTAACAAATGGATATCCAGTTACCAATTTCAATATTGCCACAACCAGACAATACCACCTGCGGCCCAACCTGCCTGCACGCGGTTTACAATTACTTTGGTGATGACATAACACTGGATGCAGTTATTGCAGACACTCAAATGCTGACCGCCGGCGGAACATTAGCGGTATTTCTTGCATGTGCCGCCTTGCGCCGGGGTTATAAGGCGACTATCTATACCTACAACCTGCAGATTTTCGATCCCAGCTGGTTTGTCAATCCGGACATCAATATTTCCGAACGACTGCAAAGACAGGCCGATGTAAAAAAAGGAGATTCTAAATTACAACATGCGACTACAGGTTATCTGGACTTCCTCCAGCTGGGCGGCAAGTTGCGTTTTACCGATCTCACTACACGCCTGTTGCGCAGTATCATGCGGCGCAATTTACCCATCCTGACCGGACTGAGTTCGACCTATCTTTATAGTACAAAACGTGAATATGGTCCCGATGATCATGATGATGATATCCGCGGTTTCCCCGCTGGTCACTTTGTCGTACTTTGCGGCTACCACAAACAGGGCCGTACTGTGCTCGTCGCCGATCCGCTACTGCACAATCCGGTGGCATCCGGACAGTTATATTCCGTGAATATCGATCGTCTTATCTGTGCTATTCTGCTCGGTGTACTCACCTATGACGACAATCTGCTGATTATCCATCCACGCCGTTGATCTGACACATGTCCATCCTGCTGGTTGTCAATAATCCCAAGAGCTGGCCGCTGCACATCCCTGGTGTGGTTGTTACCTCAGCGCGGGCCTATCTCTCTGATCCCGCGTACAGTGAAGATCGTTCCGCGAAGGTATTCAATCTGTGCCGTTCCTACAGTTATCAGAGTACCGGTTATTACGTATCGCTGCTGGCCGCTGCGCGTGGTCATAAACCCCTCCCGGACATCAATACCATCCAGGACCTGAAGTCCCAGCATGTTATCCGCACATTGTCGGAGGAAATGGAAGAACAGATACAACACGCTCTCAAACACCTGCAATCCAGATCATTTACCCTCAGCATCTATTTTGGCCGCAATATCGCCAAACGATACGAGAATTTAAGCCTGCGCCTGTTTAATCTGTTTCAGGCGCCGATGCTGCGCGCACAATTTACCAAGGGTAAAACATGGCAGTTGCAATCCGTCAGGACGATTGCGGTAAGTGATATTCCTGAAAATCACCGTGCCTTCGTTATCGAGGCGGCTTCGAATTACTTTGCCGGCAGAAATCGCCGTGTACGCAGGCGGGCTGCCCCCCGTTTTGATCTCGCCGTACTGCATAACTCTGAAGAAACAGAACCGCCGTCAAATGCCCGGGCGCTGAAACGTTTTCAGAAAGCGGCGGAAGCAGTTGGACTCGATTTTGAATTGATCACCCGTAATGATCTGCATCGCCTGGCTGAATTCGATGCCCTGTTTATCCGTGAGACTACTGCGGTTAATCATCATACCTTCCGTTTCGCACAGCGCGCTGCGGCAGAAGGACTGGTAGTCATTGATGATCCAAACTCCATATTAAAATGCACCAACAAGGTGTATCTGGCGGAATTATTGACGCGGCATTCAGTAGCGATTCCCAAGACACTCATTATCCATCGCAGCAATATTGATACGATCCTTAAATCATTGGGTTTGCCCTGTGTACTGAAACAACCCGATGGCGCATTTTCCATGGGTGTGCTGAAAGTGGAAACTGAAGAGGAACTCACTCATCAGGTTAGCCGTCTGCTATCGAAATCGGACCTGATTGTTGCCCAGGAATATATACCTACCGGCTTTGACTGGCGTGTGGGTATCTGTGATCGCCGTCCGCTGTTCGTCTGCCGTTACCACATGGCAGAAGAACATTGGCAAACCATCAAGCGCGATCAATCCGGCAACACCAGCAGTGAAGGCCGGACTGATACATTATCTGTAGGTGAGGCGCCGGATGAGGTGGTAAAAACCGCACTCAAGGCCGCCAATCTGATCGGAGATGGATTGTACGGCGTTGATCTGAAACAGATTGGGAATAAATGTGTAGTGTTGGAAGTGAATGACAATCCAAATATCGATGCGGGAGCTGAAGATGCCGTTTTGAAGGATGCCCTGTATCGGGAAATCATGGGCGTATTTCTGAAACGTATCGAGGCACGCAAACTCGGCCCTGCCGTTGTATGACTGATCCTGCTCCGGCGTTACCGCTCTTTGCCGGCTATGGTATTGAGCTGGAATACATGACAGTGCAGCGGGAAGACTTATCAGTCATGCCCGTGGTAGATCAGCTGATGAAGGAGGTTGCCGGTGAGTATGTCAGCGATATTGAAGACGGTCCCATCGCCTGGTCGAATGAACTCGTACTGCATGTCCTCGAATTAAAAACCAACGGACCTGTAAGTTCACTGATGCAATTACCGGATCTGTTTTTAACGGAGATCCACCATATTAATTCAATCCTTGAAACAATGAATGGCAGATTAATGCCAACTTCGATGCACCCATGGATGGATCCATCACTCGAGACGCGGTTGTGGGTACATGATACCAGCGAAATATATGATGCCTTTCACCGGATCTTCAATTGTCAGGGACACGGCTGGTCAAATCTGCAGAGCATGCATATCAACCTGCCGTTTGCAGATGATCGGGAATTTGCGCTTTTACATACAGCAATTCGCCTGTTGTTACCTGTAATGCCTGCGCTTGCCGCAAGTTCGCCAATCATGGAGGGTTCGCTGACCGGTCTCATGGACACCCGTCTGGAAACCTACCGGCATAACGCCTCCCGGCTCCCTCCTATTACCGGGCTGGTGATCCCTGAGGCAGTGCTCAATCAACAGCAATATCAGGACGAGATCCTGCAACCCATGTATGCCGCAATCGCACCTTATGACAAGGAAGGGACACTCCAGTATGAATGGTTGAATTCCAGGGGTGCGATTACCCGTTTTGAGCGCAATACCATCGAAATACGGATACTCGATACCCAGGAAACACCTGTCGCCGATATTGCCATTGCTGCTGCAATTATCGGCGTATTGAAACATCTCATCGCGGGTGCATGGACAGAAACACAAAAACAAACCGGGATCAGTACAGAAGCGCTGGCTGAAATATTCCTTGATGTGATCAAAAATGCTGAACAGGCAGTGATCGATAACCGTGATTATCTTGCCATGTTTGCCTTTCCTGATCGCCGTTGCAACGCGCAGGAGTTATGGCATTATTTCCTCGAGTCAGTCACATTTGATGGGGCAGATAAAAACCATCACCTGCAATCCACCATACAATTTATTCAGAAACATGGACCGCTAGCACGCAGGATTACCAATGCTGTTGGAACAAATTGCAAGCGATCGCAACTGGAAGAAACTTACCGCACGCTTTGTGCCTGCCTGGACACAGGACAGATGTTTGAGGGTATTGATTGAATAAGCACCTTTTTAGTTCACCCTTCCCCTCCAGGACGAAAAATGCCCTTCACCCACTCCCTTGGGGAGAGAGATGGGGTGAGGGAAGATAATATTAATTAAAATAGAATACCAATATGTCTGACCTCCATGACATCTGTGCACTCAATGACATTCCTGACAACCAAGCGAAAGGACTTTCACTTGACCTGGAATCCGGCATGTTTGAATTCTTTGTGATACGCAAGAATGGAAATGTTTATGGTTACATCAATCGTTGTCCGCATACCGGTGTGAACCTGGATTGGACCCCGGATCAGTTTCTGAATAATACAGGTGATTTAATCCAGTGTTCAACACATGGTGCACAATTCAGAATCAAGGACGGGTGTTGTATCGCGGGACCGTGTGCGGGAGATCATTTGAGGGCTGTGGATGTTGTTTCAGAAAATGGCAGAATAAAGTTAATTCTTTAATTTAAAATTAAAAGAGCTCCGACCTTAAATTAGTGGGCAAATAAAAAACTGAACAATCACTCATTAGTTGTCATGATAAAATGAAATGGTACTGGAGTAATTTAATCTTGATCAGTTAGCAAAATCAAAAATGTGGATTGCTCAGGGCCAAACCTCTTTATGTAGAAATGATTAATATCAATATCCCCGGATTCCGTGATTTGCAGCTTGTACACCTCGTCCTGGACTACAACGGAACACTTGCAGTAGACGGCGTACTGCTTCCAGGTGTTGGAGAGGTCCTGACTGCACTTTCCTCAGTTATCCAGATTCATGTCATTACAGCAGATACCTTTGGTCTCGCAGCAACCCAACTTGCTGAATTACCCGTCAAGCTCACCATCACACCTGCCGAATCGCAAGCAGAGGCAAAATTCGAATACGTTTCTCAACTCGGAAACGATAGTGTTGCCGCAATCGGCAATGGACGTAACGATCGCAAAATGCTGAATGCGGCTGCTATCAGTATCACTCTCATTCAAACCGAGGGAGGCTCAACGGAAACATTGGAAAGTGCGGACATCGTATCGTCCAACATTCTGGAAGCCTTGGATCTTCTGCGTAATCCAAAACGTCTTATCGCTACCCTGCGGTCATAGAAAATGAACTAGAGTTGAGTTTGGTGCGGGGTTGATTCAGGGTCAAAGTAAAAACTTCGGAGCAGATTCTGATTAACTTTCACCCTGAATATGGAACCGGAGTAATTTAATCTTAATCACTCTCACGGAATAAACTGCCGGTGGCCGTAATG
>JACQHV010000161.1 GCA_016198885.1 Gammaproteobacteria bacterium | reverse complement strand
TCCCTTTGGTCGAAATGACAAATTGAAATTTCTAATTTATAAATAACATCAAATCCTTAGTTGTGTGTTCATGATAATCATGCATCGGGATCACGGCCCGCACCCGGCAGACGGCATTCACATCAATCATCAATTGCCTCTGCCCCTGCCGGCATAATGCACCACGGAACCCCAGGTAATCAGGTTTTAATTGCAACAAGGGTTCAATATCATTCACCTGTAAAGACCCCGCAAGACCTGCCATCAATCCTGCCGATTTTGCCTGTGTAATAAACTCCATCAATTTATTATCACAAAGTATAGACCGTAATGAACCTTGTGTTTTATCAGCAGTATCAATCATTACCCCAACCACTCCAGCCTCTGCCAGATTATTAAAATTGTCCATTCTTGGCGATTTATCTGCAAAGAACACCAGGACAATATCTATACCGTTTTTGGCGAGTTCCCCGATAGCCAGCAGGACCTCGGATGGGATTACTTCAGCAAAAATACCAACCTTCACGATATCAATACCGGTTGCGGCCATGGCAGATACGGCATTTACCAAACATTTCCTCTGCATAGGCAGATCACCTACAGTTGCGCTGATTAAACTTCTACCAGCAATCTCGCTCACAATATCTTCCACAACGCAACATTCAACCGCACCCAGCGCACCCTTCGCAGAGTCCTTGATATCAATGATATCCACGCCTGCGGAGAAGACGATCTCTGCTTCCTGAACATTCGACACACTGGCCAGCATCAGACTCATGCCACATCAACCCCTGCCGTATCTTGTTCACGAAATTCCCGGATACGTTCCATCAACCAGTCCCAGGCTTCACGTTCCTGATCTCCAGATGTCTTGTCTATTGCTATCTTGAGATATTCAATTTCCGAATCTACCTTTTCCACTGACAACATATGAAGACGGCTTACCAGTACGGCGGCCTCAATCACTGCGGCCTTGGCGCGGTTAAAACCCATAAATGGTTTATGTGTTACCAGATGCCTGACTTCACAATAAAACTTTGGTCTCTGTTCATCTTCCTTGCAATATTTTACTTCAACTTCAACATGGCTGAGTGCATTCTCCAGACGCTGGCATTCTATAACTTCTGCGGGCACCGTTGGCCAGTTACGCCGGCCTGTCAGGCATCCAGCAAAGATACGCACATCATCCGTCATATTGATAACAGCGTATCCGGTACGTCTGAGATTATCCAAAGTTATGGAGGGCCTGAAAGGCGCAACGACATAACAACCTTCTTCTTCACGGATTCCCATAGGTGCAATGTGTACAGTATTGTCTGCATTGATTGTGGTGATGATCGTTTCGAGTATCATGATGCTCTTTTCTTATTTCGTCTTTTCTTCTTGCTGGCCCGCAATGTTGACCCTTCCTCTTTGTAAATAGATGTAGTATCCATATTTCTGTCTTTAAGATTGTGTGCGGACTTTGCAACACTTTCCTTTTGTTTCTGCTTGACCGGTGGCATCGCAGCCCCCCAATCCAATTCTTCATCCTGGTTATACCGTTTGCCCAGTTGCCAGGCAATCTGCGCTTTCGCCAATTCTACTCCCATATAAAACGCGTGTGGTGCATCATCCTGCAACAAATCAAGACTGGCAAACAATTCAAAGGGATTTTGACCGGATATAATTCCATCCCGGTTATAGACATATATGCCCTCTTCTGTGATCTGCACACGGTAACTGGGATCACGGATTTCCTGTGCAAGTTCTTCGATCTCGGTCTTGCTATATGGGTAAGGTTTACGCGCGTGCGTAGTTAATAATGAACTGTCCAGGCCCTTGGGCAAACTGTTTTCTTCCCGCGCAGCAAACATCATGCGCCTGGCCTTGTCCGCCTCTCTCACGGCGGATCTTGTATGTGGACTGACTTCTGTCGCCAGAACGCTGGTGATATGAAGTTCTGAGATCAGGCCAAATAATACAGCGTTAATTCCTGTTGTGTCAGCTTCTGTCAGTTCAGTCAGGTTGCCAATCCCCATCATGATATCAATATCAGGGAATCGTTGACGCAATTGATAATAGCGAATGATGGAATCCGAGAAACCGAAATGTATGGGGTCGAGGATGCTGTCAGCAATAAATGGTCTGTTCTTTTTGGCAAACTGTTCAATTGTTCTAAAGAGTGAATCAAGATCACCATGTTGATCGGATATCAATATTGGTACGGACCCAACCTCATCAGCAATCCATAAGGTGCTCTCTTTCAGACTGAGCAAATAATCAGCTCCTGCTCTTCCTCCGCGGAGCAATTCTTCATCCTCAAGGGAATCTACACTGACCTTATAACCCGCTGCGTGCAGTGCTTGTACTGTTTCTTCAAGATGAGGAAATGGCGTATCAGGTAAACAGCCAATATCGATGACATCCGCCCCGTCACTTTTATATCTATCAGCCCTGATCAGCATCTTATCGATACTGATCATGGGTGCGTCGGTGATCTCGGCAAAGATCATGACGTCATAACGGCTGAGATCGGGTGGTTTACAATCCCGGCCAAAAAATACAGGCAAATCCTTCAAATCTTCCGTACCTCGTATCACAGGGATACCTAAATACTCACTTGTCTTTGACAAATTGCCGCGACACAGGCCGGGTACAATAATCCTGTCAGCTCCATTAACATCCGAAATCCGCCGCATGATCATTTGCGCCGTCATCAATGCCGCTACGCTGATCCCGATATTCCTGACCTCGTAACTGAATTCAACCGGTTGCATGGACCCGAGGATCTTGTGCAAGCGTTTTTCTGCAAGCTTACCCGTCAGGAACAATATACGTTCTGATTTATTGTCAGCCATCAGTTGTGAAATGTATAAGCATTAACGTTTAGACTAAAGCAGGTTACGCCAAATGTGGTTTATATAAACCAGTTTTATGGTCTTTCTGGCCTCAGACGTAGTGAAGTAAATTTTCATGAATATTCTAGATAGATTATATATCTATTTGTTTTACTTATATTTATATTTTCAATAATTTAATTATGTGTAGTAATGACCTATATGGCACAGATTTCGCTAACGTATCTTCAATATCAGCCTATTTTTGAGGAGATTGACAATGAAATGGCAAACACCGGCATATACAGACATTCGATTCGGTTTTGAAGTTACGATGTATATCCATCACAGATAGTCACAATTATTGAAACTGGACTGCAGGGCCGGCACGGTATTCATATTCTTGCTGACTAAAGGCACATTATACTACGCGCCGGAGTCTGCAAGATTACGCTTCATAAACTATATGATTACGGCCACAGTGATTCAGTTTAATGGCCGGTGCACACCTCCCTGCAGTTTGTTAACAACAATAAAAACGGATATCAAGAGTCATTATGCACATACATTTATTAGGTACAGGCGCTGGCGGCGGTTTTCCGCAATGGAACTGCAACTGTCACAACTGCCGTCGTATCCGTCAGGGCGGGATGAAGGGCACACCGCGCACACAATCATCCATCACCGTCAGCGGCAATGGTAAGGACTGGGTATTATTCAATGCTTCGCCGGATATTCGTACGCAACTGGAATCATTTCCTCCTATGCAACCCGGGCGTGCAGTCAGGGATACCGGGATCTGCGCGATTATCCTGTGCGATGCACAGATTGATCATACAACAGGACTGATCATGTTACGTGAACACGTCAAACCCTGGGATGTATATTGTACGGCCGCTGTGCGTGAAGACCTGACCACAGGTTATCCATTATTCAACGTCCTCAACCATTTCCGCGGTGTCACCTGGCATGAAATTACCACCGATCAAAAACCATTTACCATACCCGGCGCAGATAATTTGCGCTTTACTGCAGTACCTCTGAAGAGCGAGGCGCCACCATTTTCACCACACCGGCATAACACTGTGCCGGGTGATAACGTTGGTTTTCGTATTGAAGATACGAAAACCGGCAAGAACATGTTTTATGCCCCTGGACTCGGCGAAATAGAAAAACACGTATTACATTATATGGAAGAGACTGACGTGATACTCGTGGATGGCACGGTATGGACAAATGACGAACTTTCACATGAAGGTATTAGTGATAAATTAGCCAGTGAAATGGGTCATCTGGATCAATCCAGTAAAGGCGGGATCATGGATACCTTGAAACCGCTCAAACGCCCCAGAAAAATCTTAATTCATATTAACAATACAAATCCCATATTGGATGAAGAATCACCTGAGCGTGCCGAACTGGACCGTGCGGGGATCGAAGTATCTTATGATGGTATGGATATCATTCTTTAGGGTGGAGGAACATATAGAATGAGCAGTAAGAAAAGAAAACCATGGACACGCAAGGAGTTTGAACAACAGTTACGCGCCAGGGAAAAATATTATCATATCAACCATGAATTCCATATTCTGATGAATTCTGGCAAGCTTGATAAAGAGGCAATTCAGGGCTGGGTGGCCAACCGTTTTTATTATCAGACCACTATCCCCATAAAAGACGCGGCGATTCTGTCCAATTGTCCGGAACGTGAAGTACGCAGACACTGGATACAACGCATAATCGATCATGACGGCGTGCAGGGTAATGAAGGCGGCATCGAAGCCTGGCTGCAACTGGGCGAGGCTGTCGGTTTGAAGCGCAAGGAATTATTGTCCCATGAACATGTTCTGCCCGGTGTGCGTTTTGCCATTGATGCCTATCTGAATTTTGCCCGGCGCGCGACCTGGCAGGAGGCAGCAAGTTCATCACTGACAGAATTATATGCACCGAAGATTCATCAGAAACGGTTGGACAATTGGCCCAGGTACTATCCCTGGATCAAGGAAAAAGGTTATAACTATTTTCGCAAACGATTAAGCGAGGCACGACGTGATGTCCAGCACGGTCTGGATATCACGCTGGATTACTACAAGACACGGGAAGAACAGGAACATGCACTGGATATCCTGCAATTCAAACTGGACATCCTGTGGACTATGCTTGACTGCATGTGGATGGCCTATATTGAAAAGAAACCACCGTACCATAATTGTTAGCAGAACCCATGGCGAATACATTCAATGCGGAAGATATCCCTGTGATTACACCGACCTTTCGACTGCAATGGGAACAGGTCCAGGATTGTTACGTGATCCTCTACCCGGAAGGCATGGTCAAACTCAGTGCGAGTGCCGGCGAGATTATGAAACGCTGTGATGGTGTGATGAATATCAGTAATATGATCAATGATTTACATAAACAATTTCCGGGTGCAGACCTGGAAAACGATGTCTATAAATTTCTGGAGGTGGCCCATGCCAATGGCTGGATCAGAACAAAACAAGCTGTCTAAACCGCTCTGGCTGCTGGCGGAGCTGACCTATCGCTGTCCCCTGCAGTGTCCATATTGCTCAAATCCGCTGGAGATCGCCAGGTATGACAATGAACTGTCTACGGAAGACTGGATCCGTGTAATGCGACAGGCGCGCGCCATGGGCGCAACGCAACTCGGTTTTTCCGGAGGTGAGCCGCTGGTACGCAAGGACCTCGAAGAATTGATCGCGGAGGCGCGGCATCTGGGTTACTACACCAATCTGATCACCTCCGGCGTCGGCATGGATGAAGATCGCGTGAAGGCCTTTAAAGTAGCGGGACTTGATCACATCCAGATCAGTTTTCAGGCGAGTAATGAAGAACTTAATAATTTTCTCGGCGGAACGAAAACTTTCCAGCATAAAACGCACATGGCCCACATCGTGAAAAAATATGAATATCCCATGGTGCTGAATATCGTATTACACCGCAAAAATATCGATCAAATCCGGGATATCCTCGACATGACAATTGATCTTCATGCCGATTATGTTGAGCTTGCCAGCACGCAATATTACGGCTGGTCCAGGATCAATGTTGACCAACTTTTGCCGACCCGCGCCCAGCTTGACCATGCGGAACAGGTGGCCCGTGAATACCAGCAGAAGATGAAGGGCAAAATGAAAGTCATCTACGTCATTCCCGATTATTTCGAAAACCGGCCGAAGGCCTGCATGAATGGATGGGGCGCCATTTTCCTTACAATTGCCCCGAACGGTACTGCATTGCCCTGTCATGCCGCCGGCCAGTTGCCCGGACTGGAATTCCCCAATGTGCGCGACCACAGCATTGAATGGATCTGGAACGATTCTCCCGATTTCAACAAGTTCCGTGGTTTTGACTGGATGGTTGAACCCTGCCGATCCTGTCCCGAAAAGATAAAGGACTTCGGCGGGTGCCGCTGCCAGGCCTACATGCTGACAGGCGATGCCCGGAATGCGGATCCCGTCTGTGACAAATCACCCTATCACAAACAGTTGCATGACGATGTGGAACGCATCGGTAAACTGGCTGACAACAAGGAATTCAATGAAAAACCGCTAATTTTCAGAAATATGAAAAATTCCAAAAAGATTATTACCGAAAGGCAAGCGGAAACATCTGAACTTAGCTGAGTTCTGCTGTTTTTCTGATAGTCCAGGCGACGTCCAAAGATTCTACCCCCATTCCTGCCTCGGCTTTGGCTCCTGCGTCGCTCTACCGACTCCTTCCCTGGTGTCGTTCCCCCTGC
>JACQHV010000159.1 GCA_016198885.1 Gammaproteobacteria bacterium | reverse complement strand
TGCCGTGGAGTCGTCCTTTCAGTCGAAATGACCCACTACTGAATTTTCTTGCTGCTTTATGTATGGCCTCTTTCTGATTTAAAATAGTCATTCATTAAACCTGACATCACGCAGGGAAGGCGCCAGAGATGGCAAATATTGAAAATAAAGGACTATGAACATTGCCATTATTTACAGCAGGGCCCAGGTTGGTATACACGCCCCGCTGGTCACCGTCGAAGTCCACCTCACCCGTGGTCTGCCAAGTCTCTCCATCGTCGGCCTGCCTGAAACTGCGGTAAAGGAAAGCAAGGATCGCGTACGCAGTGCAATCATCAACAATCACTTTGAATTTCCCCTGCGCCGCATCACGATCAACCTTGCGCCAGCTGATCTCCCCAAGGAAGGCGGCCGTTTTGATCTTGCCATTGCACTTGGAATCCTGGCTGCATCATCACAGATTCCGACAGAGGCACTGGATCAATATGAATTTATCGGTGAACTGGCACTGACCGGCGAACTGCGCCCGGTGCGCGGTATACTTCCAGTAGCCAGGGCAGTGAAAGATGCCGGCCGCAAATTGATTCTTCCCATAACCAATGTTGATGAAGCCGGTCTGGTATCCGCCACCCAAATCCTTGCAGCCACTCATATCATGGAGGTGTGTGCGCATCTCAGCGGTAACAAGCAATTGCCAGAGTATGTCCCCATGCCTGCATATAATCATTCCCCACAACAACAGGACCTGTCTGATGTCCGCTCCCAGCATCATGCAAAACGTGCCCTGGAAATCGCTGCCGCAGGTGGACATAACCTGCTGATGATCGGCCCGCCCGGCACAGGGAAGACCATGCTGGCGGAACGTCTGCCTGGTATCCTGCCACCGATGACGGAACAACAGGCCCTGGAATCGGCCGCTGTCGCCTCAATCAGCACACACGGATTCAATCCCGCGAAGTGGAAACAGCGGCCGTTTCGCAATCCTCACCATACTGCATCCGGCGTGGCCCTTGTGGGTGGCGGCAGTCATCCCCGGCCCGGTGAGATCTCGCTTGCGCATCACGGTGTATTATTTCTGGATGAATTACCGGAATTTGATCGCAGGGTGCTCGAAGTATTGCGCGAACCATTGGAGTCCGGCCGCATTATCATATCCCGCGCGGCGCACCAGGCCGAGTTCCCGGCGCAATTCCAGCTCATTACCGCCATGAATCCCTGTCCCTGCGGTTATCTGGGTGATCACAGCGGCCGTTGTCACTGTACGGAAGATCAGGTCAGACGATATCGATACCGGATATCGGGGCCTTTACTGGATCGCATTGATATCCATATCGAAGTCCCGAACATGCCGAAGGAAATACTACATCAAACGAGTGCTGGCAAGGGTGAGACAAGCGCTGTAGTCCAGACACGGGTTTGCGCGGCATATCAGCGGCAGCTTGATCGTGCCGGCAAGCCAAATCATAAAATGACAAATCGGGAAGTCGAGAAATTCTGCAAACTGGATAATATCGGCATCCATCTGCTTGATACCGCAATCAACCGCTTAGGGCTCTCAGCACGGGCCATGCATAGAATCCTCAAGGTTGCCCGTACGATTGCCGATCTTGGCGGTTCAGATCAGATTGAACCCAAACATCTCAGTGAAGCCATCAGTTACCGGCGTCTGGATCGGACTGAAACCCTGAATTAGCTCCACCTATACAGCTTGCGCAGCGCAAGCGATTCAGGTGAAATAAAACCATGTTGGAAAAGCAACAATATGATATCCAGGTGCTGGTTGAGACGACTTACATAAGAGAGCAGTCTGAACCGGATGATAATCGTTATGTGTTCGCCTATACCATCACGATCACAAATACAGGCACCGTCCCGGCCCAGCTCCTGAGCCGTCATTGGATCATTACGGATGCAAATAACAAAGTGCAGGAAGTCCGTGGAGAAGGTGTGGTGGGTGAACAACCCCGTCTCGCGCCTGGTGATTCATTTCGCTATACCAGCGCTGCCATGATTGAAACACCCGTTGGTTGCATGCAGGGCAATTATCAGATGATCGCTGATGATGGTGTGGAATTTGATGCGGAAATCCCTGTATTCAATCTTTCAACTCCGCATACCTTACATTAATCACTCGCCGCTCCTGGTCATCCTGACCTTGCGGCATTTGTGCATCCTGCACTTCATCACCAATCACTAATCACCAATTACGATGTCTACATACGCCATCGGCGACATTCAGGGTTGTTATGCAGAACTCCTCGCCCTATTGGACAAGATAAACTTTGATACGGAAAAAGATCACCTCTGGTTTACCGGTGATCTGGCAAATCGTGGTCCACACTCGCTCGAGGTCCTGCGCTTTATCAAACAACTCGGCAATCAAGCGATTACTGTTCTGGGTAATCACGATCTGCATTTGCTCGCTGTCGCATTCGACCAGAGCAGACATAAACGGCCGAAAGACACCCTCGATTCTGTTCTGGAAGCACCGGATCGAGAAGATTTATTGAATTGGTTAAGAAACCTGCCGTTGTTGCATCATGATAACGATTTCGGAATTACCCTCATCCATGCCGGACTTCCACCGCAGTGGGATTTGAAACAGGCATCAGAGCTTGCACGGGAAGTTGAACATGTACTAAAGGGGAAGGATTATTCAGCATTGATCAAGCATATGTATGGTGACACGCCGGATAAATGGTCGGATGATATTGCCGGGTGGGAAAGATTACGCTTTATTATAAATTGTTTTGCCCGGCTTCGTTTTTGTGATGATCAGGGCCGGCTTGCACTCAAAGAAAATGGTCCTCCTGGTTCCCAACCTGAACCTTACCACCCCTGGTTTTCACTTCCATCCCGTAAGACAAAAAATGAAAAAATCATCTTTGGTCACTGGTCAACAGTACATATCGGTAACGTCAGTAACTTTTCTGAATTTAATGTCTATCCACTGGATACAGGCTGCGTATGGGGATACACGCTGACTGCGCTGCGACTGGAAGACAAGAAGTGGTTCAAAGTGCCGTCAACACAAGAGAAAATTCACGAATAAAATTGCAAAGAATAAATGGTAATAGAGTGGTGTGTTATTCCGAGGCTTGTCCCGAGTTAATACGAGGGAACTGACGAGGAATCCGGCGCAGCCGTCCCGAGTGTAACGAGGGATCTCAAAGATTCCTCACTGCGTTCGAAATGACAATCTCGGTTAGCCGGAAATAAAACCAAACTTGTGTGAAAATATTGCCGGAGTGGTCTTATATTAACCGCGCTTTTATATTTACTACGTGTTCTCTGTGATCGTCGTGGTTATATAAATAATCACTGGTCAAAAGGTAAAACTCAATCCGCCGATCACACGATATTCCGGTTCGCTTTGTTGTCCATTGAGATTATTAACCACAGGGACGCCCAACGAACCAAAAAACGACCACTTATGACCAATGCCAACCCTTGCTCCCGGGGATATATATAATGTATGCCCGCCGGTATGTTCATCACTGATATTATTAATCTCTGCACGTTCCCGGTAATCACCATTTGCCTCAAGCATCACGTCGACATAATCAATAATACCGAAACCATGTGTATGACGGTGATGGTTATGCCCGCCCGTTGGTGCAAAAGTGCGATAAGTCACGGCCAGATTATAATTAAAGATATCCCCCAGATCGGATTGCCGGCTCCCCTCATTGACGAGGGTATAAAGCACGTTTCCGGAAAATCCCGCGCGTCCCCATTTTCTGTCATAGGCCATACCAAAAAACGGATCCCGGGAACCTGAACCGGGTTGTTGTTCAGTCCCGAAGAATCCACCTTCTGCCTCGCGTTCACTAGTATCACCTGTAGGTGTTTTTAATCCCGCAATCAATGCCATGTCCTGAGTTTCATTATGATAAAAGCGATACTGACCGAACAAACTCAGATCACCAATCCCCACCGAGTCACCTGCAAATTCAACTTCACCCGCACCCATGTCATTGTGCGCTTCGCGGATATCATTCCTTTCAATGTAAGGCATACTGGCGCCCACGGTCAGATTGTCCGTAATACCATAAGCCAGATTGGCAGTAAGATTTAACAGATTGTCAACACTGTGGACATCTTCATCTGCTGCACCCAGAGCTTCGAGTTCACCATCGGATATCTCATCCATGTCAATAAACTGCACACCGAATCCAAACACCGTCTTGCCTTTTGGCAAGGTGGCGCCAGGTATTGTCATGATCGCGCCTGCAGCACCTGTCTCGAAACTCACACTGGCGTGATCAGCCAATGCACCATGCGGACAGATACATAAAATCAATAAAATAATTCGTAATAACGGCATTTAATTTTTCCCTCCAACTCGTTTCAAGCCGCGCAAGTACAAACACGTGGACAGCCACAATAATTCGTGGTCTATAAGATTGATTAATTATTGAATCAACTGAGGGAAGGTGGGCCGCGGATAACGCGGATGTTATCGAAAAATTGCTGAAGTATTAATGTGTAATATTGAACCGGTTCTTCAGCGCGTGCCAACAGGGTTGGTGCAGGTTCAAAGTGAGGAGTGACAACAAACAAACTGCTGGTGGACCAGAAACTGCACGTCGGACTGATATGGTTCTGGTGCTCCGTCTCACCGTCATCATGGTGATGATGCGCATGAACATTATGTTGCGCATAGATCCCGCCGGGACCGTTGCAGAAGATAATACGCAAACCGACGTCCGATGAGATACTGAGCATGAAACCCGGCGCGATAAAAGATCGCAGCACCACGGCCACTGCGATAAGCCTGGAAAATGTTGTCAGCTTTTGTTTCCAGCGGAAGTGACGCATTAAAGAATTGTAAAGGAACTCGGAAATGATTGGAAAGAACTTCCCTGTATACAAGCTACGAAAATTCAAGATACAAAGTCTTTCAAGGAACCCGGAATTACCGATATCCCTTAGCTCCCAGAATTTAATAAACAAACAGGTTGTTGGCTTGAAAGATTTTCAAGTACTCTGACATGACGTGCATGGACGACCACCATGGATGGTGGAAGTGCAGATTTTGCACGACTGCATGGCAAGGATTGTTCCATACAATCCTTTTGCATTTCCTCCATCCATGGAGGTCAGATGCAGGAGGTACGACTCCAGGGAAGGA
>JACQHV010000163.1 GCA_016198885.1 Gammaproteobacteria bacterium | reverse complement strand
CAGCAGCCCGCCATCCGTGCACCATTGGATAATGCCAGAACAGCAGGTTTGGAAATGGAACCGAAGCTCATGGCAGACATATTAAAAAACGAGGCCGTGATATAGGGTTTTCTGCAACCGGGACCAACCGTGACACGTTCAGGCGCCACAGTATCCTCACCGAGAGTGGGAAACGGGCAATTGACAAATAATACCGTTCCGGATGGTCTCAGGTCACGCGAGGAACCGAAGGCGATCGTATTATCAAGATTTTTCGCCGCCCGGTACACCCAGGATCGCTGCGCGCGATTAAACGGCATTTCTTCGCGATCCATGGCAAAGAAATACTGCCGGAAAAACTCACCCAGCTTCTCAAAGAAATAGCGGAAACGGCCGACAATGGGATAGTTGCGCCTTATCGCATGTTCGGTCTGACTGATGTCGAGGATATAGAGGATGATGACGACAATGACACCAATGCCAATTGCCACAACAAACAGGGCGGCCAGGAATTGCAGGGTTGTGCTTAAAAAACCATGCAATTGTTCTGATAACATAACCCAACACCCCCCTCAGGGTCAGTAATCGCTTAATGCTTCAACGGACTATAGTTATGTTATTGCATCTTGTGACAGGATGTACAGATTATTCCGATTACATGCACTGCTTATATTTTCGTGCCTAAAAGAATATCTTTGCTATGCATATCCCGCATGATTTCTGAGCCGCCATTGATAACGACTTCAGGATTCGGATGCTGCAGTTCTTTGGCAATATTTTCGAGCAAGGTGCGTCCCCGAATATCCTGATCTTTCTGAATAAGGTCAAGCAACCGTGCAGACACCTGGTTAAGTTCGATAAACCTGACTTTTTCATTTCGATCGCGATACACAACAATATAGGTGGGTTGGGAAGGCTCTTCTTTCGGCTGGATATCCGGACTTATGGTCTGCACAGGGAATCGATACTGAAGCGGCCAGGCCAGCGGACTTACTACAGGAATACCTTCTAGCAGATCACCCTCCGGATCGATTCTCTCCCAATTAATCTCCCTGGTGCTGATGGAAACGGCATATTCAGCCCATTCATAATGTGCCAATTCAAGGATAAACGGCGGGTCATCATCTGCTTCGCGTTCATGCTCAAGGTATTGCAAAAATTCCAGTGGCACCTTGTTGAATATCGGGCTGTGCGATTGATGCCGTTTGAAAAAATCACGTATCATCGGATGCCAGCGATCATCCGGTGTAATCTTGCGCAACACCGGAAACAGGTTACCCATCATCCGTTCAATATTGTTATACACAAGATCACGATAAACTCCCATGCGGCGATTCGGGACATCAGCGGGCGCAGGATTATTTTTCGGATCACGAATATGGCGCGTGAATCTGTACTGAACGTCAGTGAAGGTTTCAGGCATGCTGTTCCGAGATGATTCTGTCATGGACGGATGTGTATTTTTGCTGAATCTTGACGATGGTATCCACTTCCTTAAGGATTACATCCAGTGGCGGGATATCAAAATCACGTTCCAATAATGTTGGAAAGACGCCGAATGTATCATAGGCAACATCCAGCAAGCGCCAGACGGGATCTATAACATCCGCGCCATGTGTATCAATTCGAAGATCTTCGGCCTCGAAGTAATGTCCGGCGATATGTGCATATGCAATTCGTTCACCGGGTAATGCCTTCAGGAAAGCTTCGGCATCATACTTGTGATTAATACTGTTAACGTAAATATTGTTGATATCAAGATGAAAATAACAATCTGCTTCCTTCAGAACCGCATTGATGAAATCAATCTCTTTCAACTCCTGTCCAGGCGCCGCATAGTAGGATATGTTCTCCATAGCCATGCGCCGGCCAATAATGTCCTGCGTTTGCCTGATTCTCCTGGCGACGTAATGCACAGCGTCTTCTGTGAAGGGTATGGGCATCAGATCATACAGATGCGCATCATCCCCGCAGTAACTTAAATGGTCGCTGTAATAAGGGGCATTATGCGTATCGAGAAATTTTTTGACGTGCCTTAAAAACGCCTCATCCAGAGGCGCCGGACCGCCAATATTGAGTGAAAGACCGTGACAGACAACAGGTACTTTTTCTGCGATTTCCCTGAATCTGCGTCCGTTTTTGCCTCCTACATCGATCCAGTTTTCGGGGGCAACCTCCATGAAACTGATCTGGGAAGGAATATGGTCTGCGAGCGAGTCAAAGTGGACTCGCCGCAGACCCAAACCTGCACCTTGTACAGAATAATTATTATTTAATTGTGCCATTCAGCGAGTAAGTTTTGTAAGTTACCTTTACTACGCTTAATTGCCTCAGTTATTTTACAGCAGCACAAATGTTACCGCACTTGGCAACTTCAGTGTCCTTGCTTTCAGGGCCTGGCTTAGTAGCAGTAGTGCCACCACAAATACTGCCGCACTTCTGCACTTCACCACAAGTACCGCCGCATTTGACCATCTCACCGTCCTTGACTGTCGGGTTAGCACCGCCACAAATGGTACCGCATTTCCCTTCCTCGCCAGCGACCATGAAACCACCGGAAAGTTCATTCAGTGAGAATGGATTTTCTGCAGCATTGACAATCGGGCTGGCGGTCAGGGAAACAACAAACGTTGTACCAAGCGCAGCCATTATCGGTTTTAAAGAAGTTTTCTTAGACATTTGAGGAATCCTCCTGGTTTGGTTAGTACTGGTCCTAAGAACTGATTCAAAGCTCGCCAATGAGCTTTTAATGCTCTTTTTTTACGTTTTAGAAAACCGGTATTAAGAATAAATTTCTTATTTCCCAAGTCATTCTAAATCCTAAATATTACTTTTGCCAGTTATGACAGTTTTATGGACATGGCGTAACTTAAAAAGTTTCCTACACCAGAAGGATTTCCCCGTTACAGACTGTTACTAACGGCCGGTACCTGATTATTTATTGTCGCCGCATTTAGCCTCGCCGCACTTGCCTTCGGCTTTCTTTTCCTTCTCTTCGTCGCTACTGCCTTCGGTGTCCATTCCTTCACCACACTTGCCTTCTTCGCCTTTTGTCTCTTTATTTTCACCGCATTTGCCCTCGCCGCACTTGCCCTCCTCGCCATGGTCTGCAACCATGTAACCATTTGAAAGTTCATTCAATGCAAACGGGTTTTCTGCGGCATTGACAATAGGGCTGGCAGCCAGAGAAACAGCAAAAGTTGTACCAAGCGCAGCGACTATAGGTTTTAAAGCAGTCTTCTTAGACATTGAGGTAACCTCCTGAGTTGGTTAAAAAAATCAGCCCTGTACAGGACTGAACAAAGCTTGTTAACGAGCTTAGCTCTCTTGTAATTGGAAATCAGATACCCATTTCCATAGTATCTAAATACAGATTTATGGACATAAGGTAATTTAAAAAGTTTCTGCGGGGGCAAGACTATTTTTCAAAGGGATGCCCCTCATTTTGGGCGCATATGCGGGAACAGGATTACATCACGAATGGAAGCGGAATCGGTTAATAAAACTACCAGCCGGTCGATCCCGATCCCTTCTCCTGCTGTGGGCGGCATACCGTATTCTAGTGCGGTGATATAATCTTCATCATAATGCATGGCTTCCTCGTCCCCGGCTGCCTTGCCTTCCAATTGCTCAAGAAACCGTTTGGCCTGGTCTTCTGGGTCGTTCAGCTCTGAAAACCCGTTGGCTATTTCCCTGCCACAAAGAAAAAATTCGAATCTGTCGGTCTCAGCGGGATCATTATCTGATCGCCTGGCGAGCGGCGATACTTCCGTAGGGAAACCCGTAATGAAAATGGGTTCTTTGAGTTGCGATTCAACTGTTTTTTCAAAGATCTCAATCAGTATTTTGCCCGGACCATCGCTGTCCTCAACCGGCACTTCAAGTTTATCCGCTACCATTTGGAGAGATTCCCGCGATTCGAGGTCTTCCATCCTGATACCTTTATTAAAATGCAGAACGGATTGCTTGACCGTCATTCGTGCAAAAGGCCGGACCAGATCATACGTTTCCCCCTGATACCTGATACTGGTGTCACCAAGAATATCCTTTACCAGAGAACGCATCATATCCTCGGTTATTTTCATCATGTCCCGGTAATCCGCATAGGCCTGATAGAATTCAAGCATGGTAAATTCTGGGTTATGGCGAGGCGATAAACCCTCATTGCGGAAACTCCGGTTAAGCTCAAAGACCTTCTCTATCCCGCCAATGACGAGTCTTTTCAGAAACAGTTCCGGCGCAATACGCAGATAGAGATCCATACCCAGACTGTTATGGTGAGTTATAAACGGGCGGGCAGTGGCCCCTCCAGGGATCAAGTGCATCATGGGTGTCTCAACCTCGACAAATCCTGCATCCTTGAGATATTGACGAAGGAAATCGATGACGTTGGAACGTATTGCAAAGGTAGAGCGGGTTTCTTCATTGGTAATCAGGTCCAGATAACGCTGACGATAGCGTAATTCATGGTCACTCAGGCCATGAAATTTCTCCGGTAGCGGGCGCAGCGACTTGGTCAACAGGTGTATATCATTGACCATGACCGAGAGTTCCCCTGTTTTGGTTTTGAATAATGTTCCTCCGGCCCCCAATATGTCACCCAGGTCCCAATCCTTGAAATCCGCATAACGGCCTTCAGGCAGATTATCCCCCTTCACATATAACTGGATCTTGCCGGACATATCCTGCAGGTGTGCAAATGATGCCTTTCCCATGATCCTGCGGGTCATCATGCGGCCTGCAACCTTGACCCGTACTGCCTGCGCTTCTAATTCGTTGTGATCTTTTGCACTATAGTGGGCATGCAAATCTGCCGCGAGGGCATCGCGCCGGAAATTATTTGGATAGGCACAGCCCTTTTCGCGCAATGTCTTAAGCTGATTACGACGCTGGGCAATCAGATTGTTGTCGTTCTCGGGCATGATATTGTTGATAGCAGGTAGAAGGTTGAAGGTTGAAGGT
>JACQHV010000158.1 GCA_016198885.1 Gammaproteobacteria bacterium | reverse complement strand
GAGGCGCTGTATGCGGACATGGGACATCTTGGACGTGGACCGATCCGGTTGGCATGGTTTACCGTCGTTCTTCCCGGTCTGTTATTGAACTATTTCGGCCAGGGTGCATTCATTCTGCGCACACCCGATTCGATTGAGAATATCTTTTTTCTTCTGGCCCCAACCTGGGGTTTGATCCCGCTCGTTATACTGGCCACGATAGCGACGATCATTGCCTCACAGGCAGTTATTTCCGGTGCGTTCTCACTCACCAGTCAGGCGATTCAACTGGGCTATTGTCCCCGCTTCAATATTATCCAGACTTCACCGCAGATCATCGGCCAGATTTACATCCCATTTGTCAATTGGATGTTCTTAATCGCTGCGATCGTGCTGGTTTTTACGTTTCGTGAATCCGGCAGATTGGTGGCCGCTTATGGCCTGGCAGTGTCTACCACCATGTTTATTACCGCCTTGTTTCTCTACTTCATTGCTAAACAGGTTTGGCACTGGCACACAGGCGTTGCTTTGATGCTCGCCTTGCCGTTCGTACTGATACATTTCGCCTATTTGTGTGCCACCCTGCTGAAAATACCCGGCGGCGGCTGGTTCCCGCTTCTGATTGCTGCAGTAATCTATTTGCTGATGTCGACCTGGGAACAGGGCTTGCGCCACCTGCGTGCCTTGCTGACCGAACTGACCTGTTCGTGTGAACTCTTCCTGGAAGACATTAAAACCAGCAGACCACACCGTGTCCCCGGTATTGCGGTATTTCTGACGCGAAACAGGACAGGCGTACCCAGGACCCTGCTGCATAACTTCAAACATAATCGCATTCTGCATGAAACCAATATATTTCTGACCATCGAGACAGAAAGGGTGCCCAAGGTCAGGCCTGAAAATCGCGCCTCTGTGGAGTCCTATGGTTCCGGACTTCATCGCATCATCCTGCATTTCGGTTTCCACGAACATCCGAACGTACCCGCGACCGTGCAACGCGCAGCGGCTAAATATCTCGACCTTACACTTGATCCCATGAATACGACTTATTTTCTCGGACGTGAAACCCTGATTGTACATAGGAAAGGCGGCATGCCAATGCAGAGATGGAGGCGGAGTTTATTCGCCTTTATGCTGAATAATGCCTCTCACGCGGCCCATTACTTCCGCATCCCGGTCAACCGGGTCGTGGAATTCGGCTCCCGATTGGAAATTTGATAACACGGGTTTCCGCGAAGTTCGCAAAAAATTAAAGTCGTCTTTTTTTTCTGCTGACTAAAATAACCCGATTATTTCCCTGCCACTTTTTTAAATGAGCTTGACCTGATTGAACTCTCTCTCGGTAAGGATATATTGCAACACACATAACAGATTTCTTTCTGTAAGATATGTTTTCAGGAGATTACATACCATTTCCCTGTGCACCACACCCCCATAGCCGATGACAGCAATGCCGGCTTCTGCAGCAGCCACGTCCGTCATACCATCACCGACAAGCACTGCCTTTGTCTTTTGCGGTATGTGTTGCCTGATGATTTGCGCCTTCCCATCGGATTTTGACAGCGGTGACGATTGGTCAAATCCGCGATATTCACCACAATCATCGAATGACAGGCGCACAGCATACACGTGTGCGGATGAAATATTTAACGTATCAGCCACTGCAATTACCGCCTGGTGCACACCACCGCTGATGATCCCGACGGTCTTGCCCAGGGAATTGAGGATTGAGATGAGTTCCCTGCTGCCTTCGACCAGATGCTCGACATAATAATTTGCCAGCTTCTGTATGGCGGCTTGACAAGGTCTTATCCTGTCCAGTCGCTGTTTGTATACCTTATCCAGGGGTGTCCGGCCGTCCATTGCGGCTGCCGTCAATTCCTCGAGTTCCTGCCCGGCACCCGCCCAATGTGCAAGGGTATCGATGCCTTCAATCGTTGTCAGAGTGCTGTCGCAATCAAAATATATATGGTCATAGGGAGGACCGGAAATCATAGACTGATTTGCAATACCTTTTTAACCGCAGGTATCGCCGCTATCTGTTGCATTACCTGATTATTCACTGGTGTATCAAGTTCGAGGACAGCGACAGCCATTTCACTGTCTTCAGCTATACCGAGTTGCATACGGGAAATATTGACGTTTTGATTGCCGAGTAATGTGCCCAGAGTCCCGATAACCCCCGGCCGGTCTTCATGTTGTGTCATCAGCAAGTGGCCTTCCAGTCTTGCTTCCAGTTCATAATTATTTATTCTCACCAGGCGGGGATGACGTTCATCAAACAATGTTCCAGACAGTGTGATTTTTCTTTCACTATTTGTACTGTTACCGCCTACTGCAGCAAGACTCACCACGCCAAGATAGTCGTGAGGTTCCTCTTCTTTTAATTCCCGCAGTGAAATACCCTGCCGTTTTGCAACATGTCGCGCATTCACCTGATTAATTCGTATAGATAAGTACTCTCCCAATAATCCAATCAATGCCCCGTTTGCAATTGGACTGGCATCCATTTCTGCCACACGCCCCTGAAGCGTGACATCCAGTTGCTTTATCGGTCCGTTAAACATATTGCCGATGATTCTTCCCAGGCAGTAAGCCAGATCTGCATAAGGTTTTATGCGTTGCAACACTTCTGCAGACAAGCTCGGCAGATTTACCGCGTTTATCACATGTCCTGACTTTAAAAAGGATATGACGTTTCCGACAATTTCATTCGCTACGGCAGACTGGGCCTCGTGAGTAGATGCGCCCAGATGTGGCGTAAAGACAATGTTTTTGAGTGATAATAATGGTGAGCCGGCCGGTGGTTCCTGTTCAAAGACATCCAGCGCAGCTCCGGCAAGATGCATTGATTTAAGTGCGTCATACAACGCTGCTTCATCAACGATTCCACCACGGGCGCAGTTTATCAGATATGCGCCCCGCTTCATTAATGCAATCTTCTCCCGGTTGATCAGATTACGTGTCTTATCAATAAGAGGACAATGCAAAGTGATGTAGTCGGACGATTGCAGAAGGTCATCCAGTTCCAGTTTCTGAACACCTGCTTCCTTGCAGACTTCACTGGTAACAAATGGATCGTACACCCCCACCTGCATATTCAGTCCCCGGCAACGGGATGCGACAATTCTTCCTATCGTGCCAAAACCGATAATGCCAATCATCTTGCCGGACAGTTCCGTTCCCATAAAGGAAGTTCGTTTCCATTCACCATTCCGGACGGAGTGATCTGCGGCGGGCAGATTGCGGCTCACAGAAAGAATATGCGCAATAGCAAGTTCTGCAGTAGTTGTGGCGTTCGCGTCCGGTGTATTCATCACGACAACGCCTCTTTCAGTTGCAGCTTCCACATCGATATTATCAATCCCGATACCTGCCCTCCCTATCACCTTCAATTGAGCTCCCGCCTCAATGATTGCGCGGGTAACTTTGGTGGCGCTGCGAACAAGAATGGCGTTACAGTCTTTAGCCAGGGATAGTAAAGATTGTTCACTTGATCCATATGCTGTAATCAATTCAATATTCCCGTCATGCGCAAGAATATCCAGCGCATCCTGTGCAATCTGATCGGCTACTAAAATTTTGTGCATTCTGACCCGATGTTATTGATTAGTTGAGTTACAACGAAAATTAAAGTATGACCCAGTATTATGCTGCAATGCAATAAATTAGCATAAACAAATCAAAACTGACAGTCAGGCAGCCCTGTTTGCCGGTGCAGTGGAATCATTTGGCAAGAACCTATCTCAAAATTTATTTCCCCCTCCCTTGGCGGGAGGGGCGAGGGGGTGGGGGGAATGTCCGGTTGGGCAACCTACTGAATTCCTTGTTGACTTTTCACCCCCACCCCAGCCCTCCCCCTTCAAGGG
>JACQHV010000157.1 GCA_016198885.1 Gammaproteobacteria bacterium | reverse complement strand
TATTCAGTAATTGCAGATCCAGCGGTATTCCTTGTTCTGCAGGATAATTCATGATCAGGAATGCTGCCCAGGGCTGCATGAACATGACGGCATCCGGAGTAAACTGATACGCACTAAGGATTTCGGCAGTCCGATCAAATAATGTATCATCGATAAAATCCTTGAGCGTCCTGCCATCTGAAAAAAACATCATATGTGAAAGCTCCAGGGATTCTTCGGGGTCCGGCAACGCTTCCATGACAAAAACATCAGACGCATTCAATTTTGAACTTACGGGTTCCGGCAATTCAACAATTTCCGGATCAGAAACGTGGATCGTACCAAAAATATAACTGGGCTCATGACCATCCCTGGATATTTTCCACAACAAGGCATCGCCATATTCCAATGATTCATCAAACTGCTCCGTTGCCGGCTGAAGTGTTCGACAATCACCTTGTGTAACCTGATCAGCCCACAACAGGCATGGCCAAATCAGAAATGAAACCGTGGCTATCAGATAATTAATATATTTCTGTATTTCAAGTCGCATCATCTCCCAGTCCAAGTTCCGGCATGATATCCAGGGCCGCAATCTCCCCGGAAACACTCTGCCACTCCTTGTCATCCTGCATCTGTGTAAATGTTAAATGATTTTTGCCATGCATACGTATAAGGCGCACTTGTGAAGCAGGATCAGGATTGTGTTCAAGATTTTCCAGGATCTCGATCGCGCCTTTCTGGTTGTTGCAAACCAATACCATATCACATCCGGCAGAAAGGGCACTTCTCGCGCGCCCCATGTAATCTCCGGCCATCTCCGCGCCTGCCATACTGATATCATCGCTGAAAATTGTTCCCTGAAATTGCATTTGTTTACGTAATACCTTTTTCAGCCACACAGATGAAAACCCCGCAGGTTTATCATCCACTGCGGGATAAACGACATGTGCAGACATGATGGCGGCCAATCCAGAATGGATCAGCCGTTCAAAAGAAATGAGATCATCCATCTGGATATCTTCAAAACGCCTGTAATCCACAGGTAGCGCAAAATGTGAATCTTCCTTGACGGCACCATGTCCCGGAAAATGCTTTCCCACTGCAGACATGCCGGCCCGACGCATACCCTGCATATAGTGTTTTGCCAATTGGGCAACGGTTTCCGGGTCCCGGTGGAATGCCCTGTCACCGATCACCTTGCTGATACCCTTCTGCAGATCCAGCACCGGTGCAAAACTGAAATCAATACCGACGGCACGTAATTCCAACGCCATCAGCCAACCGGCCTTTTCTGCCAGGACCAGCCCCTTTGCATTATCCTGATTATATTTTTTGCCTATCATCTGGCAGGCAGGCAACGTGGTAAAACCGTCGCGAAAACGTTGTACCCGGCCACCTTCATGATCGACCGAGATTAGCAATCTTGGCTCACGTAGTGCATGTATTGTTTCAGTGAGTAATCCAAGTTGCTCTGGTGATTCATAATTACGTGAAAACAGGATGACACCACCGGTGAGCGGATGCTGAAGCATTTCACGCTCATCCCGTTCCAGCGTGGCGCCACGTAAATCCAGCATGATTGGGCCAAGTGACACGATATTTACCTTTCTCTAAAACATTATGATTTAAAAGGTTATTGAAAGACGTTATGACTGGGTTCAATAGTTTTTCATCCCAGGCGAACGTCCATTTTATCTCTTAACCTGTCGCCCAATAAATTAATCGATAACACAACCAGAAAGACGGCGATACCCGGGGCGAGCACCATATGTGGTGCAACCAGCATATAGCGTGTGCCATCCCGGATCATGCTTCCCCATGAAGCCTCCGGTGGTTGTACGCCAAGACCGAGGAATGACAGGCTGGCCTCTGCAATTACGGTGCCGGCGATTGCAAAAGTGGCCTCAATAATTAATGGCGCAGATATCAAAGGCAGCAGATGTCGAAATGCAATACGTGATATACCGGTACCCAATGCACGGGCAGCATCGACATGTTCCCGATGTTTAACCGTGAGTGTTTGCGCTCTTGCCAGTCGCGCAAAACCCACCCATCCTACAATGGATAAAGCGATCACGGCATTTGTAATACCCGGGCCAAGCAACCCGGCGAGTGCAATGGCCAGAAGAATCCCGGGAAACGCAATAAAGATATCGATCACAAAAACAGTAATATTATCCCACCAGCCCCCAAACCAAGCAGCCAGAATTCCGACCATGGTTCCAACCAGGAGGGATACGAAAACCACACAGAAGGCCACAAGCAATGATGTTCTTGCCCCCATGATCATACGATCAGCAATCAATCGGCCAAGATCATCATAACCCAGCCACGCCTGCCACTCTGGAGGCATGAGGATTTTCTCAAGGATGATTACTTCAGGATGCAGGGGCAGAAATGTGGCGCATAAAGCAATAACACACCAGATGAATATGACGATTGCAGGGAAAGATAATTGATTATTCATTTCCCCAGTCTCACTCGCGGATCAAGAAATGCATAGGTCAGATCCGTTAATAAGTTCACAGCCACATAACTCAGACTGATCAGTAATATACAGGCCTGCACAACCGGATAATCACGATTCTGGATGGACTCTATCGTTAGCTGACCGACCCCTGGCCAGGAAAATATTGTTTCTGTAATGACCGCACCCGCAAGCAAGGAGCCTAATTGCATACCAAGTACTGTAATAACCGGCAGGGCTGCATTAGGTAATCCATGACGCAAGATCACTGTCATGTCAGATAAACCACGTGCCTGTGCCGCACGAATATAATCTTCATTAAGTACTTCGAGGAGAGAGCCCCGCACCATCCGTGACAACAAGGCCGCGAGTGCAGTACCTAGTGTCAATGCTGGCAATATCAATGATCCTGCACCTTCATTGCCGCTGACGGGGAACCAGCCAAGACCAATTGAAAAGATTATGATCAGTAACGGACCCATCCAGAAATTGGGAATGGAAACGCCCAACATGGAGAAAGTCATCGCGTAAAAATCCCACGGACTGCCCCTTCGTATTGCGGCCAGAATTCCCATCGGTAAGGCAATTACGATCGCAATGATAATACCTGCACATGCAAGCACTAATGTGGCCGGAATGCGTTCGGCCAGAATAGAGGAGATCTCTCGTTTAGAATATAGCGAAGTCCCCAGATCCAAATGAAGCACTTGATACATATACTTAATCCACTGCTGTAATAATGGTTGATCCAGTCCAAGAGCTGATCTCAATTCCTCTCGATCAGCAAGCTGGGCTGCCTCCCCCAGCATGACTTCAACAGGATCACCGGGGACTATGTGGATTAATAAAAATACAATCGTGGATACGCCGAGTATCACGATGATTGCACTGATGCATCTTGCATACAGATAGTTCAGCATTTTGCAATAATGATATTAGTTGACCGGGACTTGCATAAAACTTATATATTGATAGTAGAATACATGCATAAAAAGAAATGGCACATGAGATTTTAAGGAAATGGATAATAATGTAACCATTGATGATGTGGGCAAGGGATTAATGAGTCTTGTTGTCAGGTTAATAGGCTTGTGTCTGTTACTGGCAGGCCTGTGGATTGCATTTAAGGTTATGCTGGAGGCATATGCTCTTTATCGCGAACCCCAGCGTATTGAGCGTTTTGCGCGCGCAATCGAGCAAGGTTCAAATATCGACAAAAGTCTGGTATCCATCAGGGATGAAATGCTTACGGAATCAACAGACGAGTCTGCTGACAAAGCCCCGGAAAGCAACCCTGCCCATTCATCCGGTAATATCCGGGTATCCTACTTTTTTGCCTGGGTTATTGTTCTGCTTTTGCTTCTGCTGATCGCCAGAATTTCACTCTCGGCCATCAAAACCGGAGGAGAACTTGTCCTCTATGACATGCAGATCAAACAATTCGCGAAATTGCTGATCAAGGAATCAACCAGAAATATGTAATAAAAATTGTTACTGATTAATTTCTTGTTACACATTATCTGCGGGGAGATTGCAGACTGTTTCCCCTGCTATGGCGCGGCGGATGGGATGGCGATTCAATACTGTTAAGGAATTCTTCGCGTTCATGCGGCGTCATATTTTGCCATTTTTCCAGAAATTCCTCGCGTTCTTCCTGCGACATGCCCTGAAGTTTCTCACGCATCGCTTGACTCTGTTCTCTCGGAATGCGTTGCATTCTTTCGTGAAATACCTTGCGCTCATCAGGGGACATATTCTTCCAGCGTTCCCTCAGGGCACGGCGTTCTTCTTCTGACAGATTTTTAAACCATTCATGCCGTTTCCGGAGTTGCTGCTGTTTTTCAGGTGGCAGGCTTTTAAAGCGCTTGAAGCGTTCTTGTATTTGCTTCCTTTTTTCCGGATCCATGGATTTCCAGCGTTCCATCTTCTGCTTAACCCGGTCCCTCTGATTGGGCGTCATCTGTTGCCAGCGGTCGGCTCCTTTCTGCAGGCGTTCCTGGCGCTCGGGCGGTAATTGATCCCAGCTGTCCTTGATATCCTTGAGAACTTCCTGCTGCGCGGATGATAACTGATTCCACGGAATACTCTCTTCAGCCAGGGCAGGTAAACTAATCATCAGCAGACTGATGAGTATGGATATGAGAACGGGCAATGAAAAAAATTTATTCATCCTGTTTTTCACCTTTCTCAGGACTGAGAGTTGAAAAATATTCATCATCAAGCTCCATGGGATCCAGCCATTCACCATCTTCCATTTCCCATTCCCCCAGAAACTCCAGCAGTTCAATGGATATACCGGATTCCGCCTTCTGCTCTTCTGCGTGTAATGGTGATAATAAAATGACAAACAATACAAATGCCGGGTTAACTGGATAACGCATAATCCTCAAGCCACTCATAGAATTCGAGCTCTTCGTAGAGATCCAGACTGTCTGATGAGGATATCAACTCTATATCATCCGCTGTCATTGCCTGCTCAGCCGGTGGCTTTGCAACGAAGCTGAATATCAGTAATGCAAGACAGGCGGCAACTGCCGGAATAAAAATCCAGTTGAGTGATTTTTGAGATTCACGTTGCAGTGCACTACGACGTGCCTGCGCCAGTTTTGATAAAATATCCTTATCCAGATCACGTACGCTCTGTTCAAACCCGGTCTTTACCGCATCGGTAAATTTCTGCTCTTTGTTCTCGTTTATCATGGCCAATGATCACCCAGTATTTTCCGCAATGTATGCACAGCCCTTGAATAATGTGTTTTTACACTGCCTTCTGAACAACCCATTATCTGCGCGGTCTGTGCAATATCCAGTCCTTCAAACACCCTTAACATAAACACCTGTTGTTGTCGTACCGGCAGATCACGAACAGCCTGATCAAGAACGTTGATACGCCTTTCTGATTGCACATGTTGTTCAGGACTGCGTCCATGTTCATCTGCTACAGTTTGTATCGGATCAGCTTCATTTTTTTCATCGTCCCTGCCAATCCATACACGGAACCGGTTGCGTATCGCGCTGCGTCTGTGCCAGTCCTTTATCCGGCTGTGGAGAATAGTCTGAAACAACGGACTCCAATCACCGGCCTGGCGGGATGAGTATTTCTCCACCAGTTTGCACATCGCATCCTGCACAATATCCAGCGCATCTTCCGTATTACCCGTGGCGATCTGGGCCGTACGAAAGGCACGACGTTCAACGCTGGCAAGAAACCTGTCGAGAGACCGGGAATGTTCCAGTGTGCTGCACCTTGTAAATTGAGTTTGTCGTAAACCATCTGGTTGTAAATCAACCAGCTATTGGATATGGCTGGTTGCGCATTAAAATATAGATGACTACCGTCCCTGTCCACCCCGAATAATATGAGGTTGACCATAACCTCCAGCACGATCCCACCAGTCCTCACGATGGTCACGCGCATCTTCCCGGCGATCCCACCGGTCTTCCTCACGATCTCTCACGTCTTCCCGGCGATCAGCGATTCCTCTGTCACGCCGTAAATCAGCGATATCTTCACGGCGGTCACGGATATCTTCACGGCGATCGAACCGGTCCTCCCGATAATCCCGGCCATCCTCACGTCTGTCAATAAATCTTCGATGATCCCTGCGCGTATCCCTTACGGCCCGCCGTTCTGCATCACTCAGTGACCCATCACCATCGGTGTCAAAATGCTCCTCGATCCTGTCTCCCTGCCGATCCTTACGATTTTCTACGGTGTCCGCACTGCCTTCACCTTCATTAGCGGTATCTTCTGCAATTACATTCTCTGTGGGAACGTCTTCTGCAGTTACAGCCATGGCATATGTTCCCAGACCCAACCCCGCCATTAAACCACCAACAATCAATATATCGTGTTTCATAACGCACTCCCGTCTTGTTGTAACGTTCTATACCGGTTATAACGCACCGGCCGGGAAAGAGTTGACAGGAGATTTAATGAAATGAAGAGGGGAGAGTCGCCTTTTAACACTTAAAAAAGCAGTCATTTGCATAATGCACCTGACTGTCAGATATTATCGAATCATTCCATGGAATGGCCAATGCAAAAATTAACCGGTATGAGGATATTCATCATGCTTAAATCCGTTCTTCTTGCCAGTTCTTGTGACGTTCCCGCTTCAACCTGAGAAATTCTTCAAATTCCTTTTTTTCCTCCGGACTCATGCCTTCCATTTGTTCCCGCATGTGCTGCTCACGAAATTCCCTTCTTTCCCCGGGGCTCATGTTGGCCATCTTTTCCCGCATTTCTTTACGTTCAGCCTTGAATTTTTCCCTGTCCTCCGGGCTCATGTTTTCCAATTTGTCATGCATCCGCTTGCGGTGTTTCTCAAACAGTTCACTTTCCTCCGGGGTCATTTTCGCCAATTGTTCCTGCATGCGTTCTTCACGAAACACCCGCCTTTCTTCCGGTGTCATTTTCTTAATCCTTTCCCGCATTGCCTGATGATGTTCCTCGAAGGCCTTGCGTTCCTCCGGTGACATTTTCGCAAGTTTCTCTTCACGGCGCTTCTTCCAGAATTCCTGTCTTTCCTCCGGCGTCATGTTCTGCATCTTTTCGCGCATTGCTTCACGTTCCGCCCTGAATTTTTCCCTCTCTTCGGGAGTCATATTTTCCCAATGCTCGCGCCAGCCCTTATGATGGTCTTCCTTGCGATCCATGGTCTGTCCGGCAGGTGGATTGTCTGTCTGATCATCCTCAGCCATGACAGACAAAGAATATGAACCAAGAATTACGCTGCTTAACAGGCTGAGAATAATCAACATCGCATTTTTCATAGAGCTCTCCGGAATGGATTCATGCTTTGTACTGGCTATAACGCACCGGCATGGAAAAGGTTGACAGGAAAAAGTACAGTAGTGATTTGATTTTACTCTCTCCAGCCTTAAAAGATGGATATTATAACCAACTAATATCTAAATCTTTCACATTGCAGAAAACGGTGGTTACGTAAAAACTTTCTGCGCTCTTCCGGTTCCATTTCTCGCAGCTTTTTTCTGAATTCTTTACGTTCTTCAGGGTTCATGTCCTGTATATTTTCATCAAACGCGAGTTGATCATCAGAAGACATACCTTCAATCAGTTTAGCAATAGCGTTCTTGTCCTCTTTGGATTTTTCATCCTCCTGATCAAAAAGAGTGTTAAGAATGTCTTCTACATTAATTTCCTTTACCTCGTTGCTTTCCTTGTCTTTTTCTGACTGACGTTTCTCCTGGCGTTTCTCTTCACGTTTTTCCTGTCGTTGCTCCAGCCATGCATAACGCTTGCATCTTCCCATCGCACGCTGATCGTGGAAATACTCCGCGCGTTCTTTATTACTCATATCATGCAGTTTTTTTCTGAATTCCTTACGTTCTTCCGGGCTCATATCACGTATGCTTTTATGAAATGCCTGCTTGTCCTCTTGAGTGAATTTTTCAAGTTGTTCACGAATATCCAGGCTTTTTTCATCACGTTTTTCATCCTCCTTGTCAAAAAGGAGATTAACAATATCCTGAACGTTGCTTCCTTTGTCTTCATTCTGCTCTTGCTCATCGTCGGCCATAAGCTGTGTAACCGGCAAAATGCAAAGACCTGCCATTAAACAGCCCTTAATTAATAAATTGTATTTCATGGCGTTCTCCTGTTTTATGATGTTAAATCCCGATAAACATATCAATACTTCAGCTACATATATTCTTACATGAACTAAAGAAATCAAGGGATCAGAGCACTTGATTTTTTACCACGGATCTTCTTGAGTTGCGCATGCTCAACAAGATGCATTCCGGCATCCGCCAGGGTCTTGAGCGTACCGAAAAGCAGCAAGCCAAATCCCGAATTTACAAACAAACCGCCGAAGATGATCGTCAAGTGCATGGGCACGATACGCAGATAAGGCGTAAACATCAGAGTGCCGATGTTCGGTGTACCCCGCTGATCCAGATCACGATTATAACGATAGGACCAGAGGTGGTTCACGGCGAAAACTGCGATGCAGGCAAAGAACCACGGTACCAACAGTGTTTCACCATCCGAATCATTGAACAGGAAACCCAGCAAGAAGACCAGATAACCCGCATGAAAGAAACCATAATGTATGGCGAAGAAGGCCGCGACCTGTCGCTTCGTTGACGTTGTCGGATCTACCTGCTGACCGTTCATGGTGAAGTTTTCCGTCGAGAATCGATCCAGGGCGAGCATGCGAAACACATTTGCGATACCGATGATCACACTTTGTCCCCAATAGAGCATCATGAGTGATACTGTGTTCCAGTCTTCGTAAAGCGCCACGGTGAGAGTAAAGACATTCGCTATAATCAGCGACCAGACCGATCCATCAAACGCCCATTCCGGTGCAATATCGCCGGAACGCGGTGGCGTTATAACCTGCTTCGCGCGCTTGATATACCCCTGATACTTGAGATAAGCAATACCGCAGGCCGGGCACTGCCAGGGCGGTGCAATGTCGGCCACCGTACGCACATAGTTGCATTTCGGACAGACAGTCGAGGCTGCCGTTTTCATGTGGACAAACCTCCCTATGCCTTAATTAATGGCAGAACACTTGATCTTATTTTTCAAAAACAACTACCCGCGTTCCTGCAATAACCTTATCAAACAATTCAATCACATCCCTATTGCACATACGGATACAACCTCGCGATCCGGGCTTACCCATCTGCACATCATCCGGACTACCATGGATATAAATAAACCGTTCATGGCTGTCGACATCACCGCCCTGGTTACATCCGGGTTCCTCACCTTTCAACCATAATATTCTTGTAAGGATCCAGTCACGGTCAGGAAAGTGTTTTCTGAGTTCGGGTGAGTAGATTTCCCCTGTTGGAAGGCGTTCGACGAAAACGGTATTTGGGAGGCAATCCGCACCGATTTTTTCGGCGATAATATGTTCACCCCGCGGCGTACATTCACTGTCTATCAATTCTCCTGCACCGTTTTTCGCCGTCGAGACGGGATACTCTTTTTCAATTTTTTTACCATTGCACAACCTCAGTTTTTGTTCGTTTATGTTTATCTCAATGTGATAATATTTTTTCATATATTTTATAACTGACTATTAATCACTAATCACCAATAACTGTTTTTTGTGCGTTCAACAGGCCATCGTAACTACCATCTGCAAACAGTGTATATCCTGTAATATTTTTCCGTCTTGCCAGAATATTATCTTCATACCAAAGTGGAATATAGGGCAATTGTTCATGCAGATATTCCTGAAGTTTCCGGTATATATTTGCCTGGTCCTGCAAATTCGAATGCTTCTCCGCCATTTCAATTAATGTATCTACCGTTGCATCATTATAACGCCCGCGATTGGCCCCTGTGGGTGGAATTGAAGAGCTATGAAATACATAGCGGAATATATCCGGGGTGTTCAGGCCAACCCAGGAAAGACTGTACATCTGGAAATTTCCTGTCTTGATATCACCGTAAAATGTGCCCCAGTCATAACTGCGGATATCCACACTGATTCCGACCTGTTGCAACTGGTACTGGATAATTGTTGCCAGACGGACACGCAACGGGTTATTGGATGTCTTGTAGGTAAAGCGTAATGGATTGTTCAGATCATAACCCGCCTGTTTAAGCAGTTTGCGGGACTCTGCCGGATTGTACGCATAGCCATCAAGGGCAGGATGACCGGACCAGTGACCTGGGGGTAAAAGAGTACCTGCCTTGCGTGCCGCCCCGCCCAGAACGTATTTAATAATGGCTGCGCGATCCAGCGCACAGGCAATGGCTTGCCGTACGATCAACTGTCCAAGAACCGGATTGTTCATATTGAAACCAAGATAGGTAAACGTATTGCCATGCTCTGTCTCAACTGTAATATCATGATTTTCTTTCAGCCAGGCAAGTAGCTCAAAAGGCAGATCTCCCTGTATGAGATCGATCTCTCCGCGCAGCAGCTTGAGGACACGGACTGTCGGATCCTTTACCGTAATAAAATGGACTTCTTGCGCATCGCTTAATCTCTGCAATTTCAGGTTGTTTTCGCCCGGCCAGTCCATGAATTTTACCGTACCGCTACCGACAGGTGAGTGAAGAAAAGGATGGTCTCTCACGATTAATCGTTGCGGCAAAATACCAATGACCACCCGACCGGGGAAAAGAGGATCAGCATCATGCAAATAAAAATCAATCGTGTCATCATCAACGGCCTCGATCCTTTCTATCATGCTCAATACTGCAAGGTGAGGCGAAACATTGGCAGGATCGAGAATGAAATCATACGTCGCCTTGACATCATTTGCCGTCAGATAGTCACCATTATGGAAACGGCGCCCTTCCCTGCCCAGTGTGAAACGATAGAGAGACGGTTCAAGTTGTTCCCAATTCGCAAGCGAAGGAACAACGTGAAAATTTTCATCGAAATCCACCAGTCTCCGGTAGATTAGCCGGTTAATCCTGTGGGACACGGCATCCGTCGCATACCGTGGATCCAGTGTGACAGGCGCCGTACTCAGACCAAAACGGATCGCATTATCATATTGTTGAGTGCATGCACTGCAAAGAAATAAAAACAGAATAGAGATACAGAATTCAAGTGTATTCTGTTTTATTAAATTACCGGATAAATTTACATTACTCAACGCACAAACAGTGCAATGGATTCAATATGTGATGTATGTGGAAACATATCCATAACACCCGCCTTTTGCAAATGAAAACCTTTTTTTTCCACCAGAATGCCCGCATCACGTGCCAATGTTGCCGGATTACAAGACACATATACAATCCTCTTCACGCCCTTAAAATCCATGTTGTAAATAATCTCCGGTGCCCCGGCACGTGGAGGGTCAAGCAGGACTTTCAGATATTCGTGTTGTAGAAAACTCGCCTGCAAATCCTGATCCGCAAGATTGGCAATATGAAATTCGATATTAGTAACTTTATTATGCCGGGAATTCGATCTTGCGCGTTCGATTAATCCGGTGTCGCCATCAACTCCGGTGACTCTTGCTGATTTACGCGCAAGTGGCAGGGAAAAATTGCCGAGACCGCAAAACAGATCAAGCACATGATCAGAACCGCCGGGTTCAAGCAACTCAAGGGCAAAATTAACCATAGCAACATTAATTTCATAATTGTTTTGTATAAAGTCGGTTGGCTCAAAAAAAATTTCAACATTATACTCCGGCAGACAATACGACAGGGCTGTTGCATTGCCTGGGGAAAGCGGGGTAACCGATTCCAGTCCTGCGGGTTGTAAATAAATATCAACTTTGTGCTTATCCTCGAATTTTTTCAATATCGCCAGATCACTCTCCGTCAATGGCATGATATGTCTGAACACCAGTGCAGTAGTTTTGTCTGTCACCGCAATTTCAATCTGTGGTATTTTCCGGTGAACAGAAAGTTGGCTGATAACGGTCTGCAAATCCGTGAGAATCAATCCCGCCGAAGGGTGCAAAACCACACAGCTCTTGAGATCGGCAACATACGGGCTGTATTTTTCCAGGAAACCCACCAGCACCCTGCCTTTTTTCTCAACATATTTGACGCTCAGTCTCGCTTTGCGGCGGTATCCCCAGACCGGGCCTGTTAGTGGTGGCAGGATTTGTTCCGGCTGTACCCTGCCGATATATTGCAATTGTTCCAGCAAAACGGCCTGCTTGCGCTCAATCTGAAATTGCGGCGTGGTATGTTGCAGGCTGCATCCGCCACATTGATCATAATGTTCACACGGTGCATCAACACGTTCCGGTGAGGGGTTTATGATCTCCGTCAGTTTTCCTTCATCATAGCGGGCACGCCGTCGTCGATATTGAAACAAGACCTTTTCACCGGGTAATGTCCCATCAATAAACGTGGTTTTGCCGTTCACATACGCAATACCGCGTCCTTCGTGTGTGAGTGATTCAATCTGTGCGGCAACGGGTTCGGCGGACAATATTTTATGGCGACGGGACATTATTCAAACATTCAAAAAACTATTCTCTCCATGCCTTCAGAAATTCAGCGAGATGAGGTTTTTTTTCGGCTTTCAACATATCCCGCACTTTATGGCATTCTGCATCATATCCCGCCCGGGTCTGGCGGCCGCGCATCAGTTCATAACGCAGGAAGATCAGATAGGTATTTAATACATCTGTCTCACAGTAATTACGTATTGATTCAATATCGCCGTTGATAAAGCAATCCCATACCTTGTCACCGCTCATCCCCATCTTGCCGGGGAAACCAAGTATGTTAGCCATATCGGCAAGTGATGCAACCGCCCTGCCTTCATAACCTGAGAGAACATCCATTAAGTCCGTATGGCGCTCATGAAAACGATTGAGATAATTATTCCAGCGAAAGCTTTGATCTTCTTCTCCCGTTTCCCAATAGCGGGGTGCGCTGATGCCATGCAGCAACGCTCGATAATGCAGAACCGGCAGATCAAAACCGCGTCCATTCCAGGAAACGAGTAACGGCGTATATCGTTCGATACCATCATAAAACCGTTGGACAAGTTCCTTTTCCGGTGAATTTCTTTCACCCAGGGACCAGACGCTGAGCTTGTCCGCCGTGTGTAACACAACCGATATGGCGACAACCTTATGCAGATGATGCCGCAGGAATTCATTGCTGCCACCGGTTTCCTGGCGGCGCTGGCTGAACATCACTTCGGCAGCGTCCCTGTCATTCAGATCGTGAAGATCATAAAGCCGTCGCGCAGATTCAACATCCGGAATGGTTTCAATATCGAATACAAGAATATTCATGGTTTAAACAGGCGGGTAAAATTATTGAGCACTGTACATCCTTGTAACGCAAAAATCTCCGTCGGGTTTTCACTGGCAGTAATTATTTAACCTTTGAAAACATTCGCAGAGAGGTAACGATCCCCCCGATCACAAATAATGGTAACAATGACCGCATTCGTAAGTTCCACAGATAATCTCAGTGTTGCAGAAACCGCCCCTCCTGAAGAGATACCGGCAAAGATGCCTTCCTCTGCCGCGAGCCGCCGTGTCATGTCTTCTGCTTCTGCCGGAGTAATGTCAATGATTCGATCAACCCGCTTGCGATCAAAGATCTTCGGTAGATATTCAGGCGGCCAGCGGCGGATCCCGGGGATACTCTCATCACCTGCGGGCTGGACGCCGATAATCTGGACGTCCGGATTTTTTTCCTTCAGATAACGCGATACCCCCATAATGGTACCGGTCGTGCCCATGGCACTGACAAAGTGAGTCACTTTGCCGTCGGTATCACGCCAGATCTCCGGCCCGGT
>JACQHV010000160.1 GCA_016198885.1 Gammaproteobacteria bacterium | reverse complement strand
TCGAAACAAGGATTTCTCGGTAGCAGAAAAATGCTCCCGGCATTTTCTGCACTTCCACCTTCCTTGGCGGTCGCGCTCGAAATGACAAGCTGGAAAAGCCTGAGAAAAAGTCCAACTTGGGACATTACTAATAATTTTTACCCAGACTTACAAATGCAATATTAGATATAAAATCCGGCTGAAAATATGGAAATACAAAATATAATCAAATTACACAAATTAAGAATGCTTCTTGTATTTTTCGTATTTATTCTTTTTCTGGCCAGTGCCCTTGGAATCCTGAATTTTAATGTCATCTCCGGCCTGAATATTTCAATCTCGGGTCATTTGGGAGGGAAAGGAACGATCATTTCAAAACAAATTCTTGCTGCCACTGAATTCCGTTTCTTCGTGCTCATTGGCATAGCATTAAGTATATTGTTGCCCGTTCTTGATCCTCTCAAGGCGAGTTTACTCGCTTTTATCGCCATGGTTATCCCCATGGGTATTAATTATTACTCTCCTGCAAGCAATTCGCTGCCTCCAATGGAATACACCTTATTGACGATATTGATGTTATATATCATTAATGTATTAATCAGTTACTTCATAGAAATCCATGCAAAGCAACAGATTATTGATACCTTTGGACGTTATATTCCACAGCAAGTAGTCAATGAAATAAGCATTAGTCCGGAAAAAATATCTCTGGATGGTGAAGCAAGAGAACTGACCGTATTATTTTGTGACATACAGAATTTTACACAAATTGCAGAGAATCTTAATCCGAGGCAGGTTACACATTTACTGAATGAATATTTTACCGCACTCACAAAAATTCTTTATAGCTACAACGCTACAATTGATAAATTTATTGGAGACGCTGTTATGGCCTTTTGGGGCGCGCCAGGCGTACAAAAGGATCACGCCAGAAAATCTGTATTGGCTGCCCTGGATATGCAAATTGAAATAAAAAGATTGTCCATGGAATTTATCAGCCGGGGATGGCCCGGGCCAAATGCAGGCATCGGCATAAATACCGGACTTATGAACGTAGGTAACATGGGTTCGGAATACCGGATTGCCTATACTGTCATAGGCGATGCGGTCAATATCGCATCCCGCATTGAAAAACTGACGAGATTTTATCAAGTTCCAATCATTGTTCATGAATCTACAATGCGTGATTCCAATGATATTTTATTCAGGGAACTGGATCTGGTTACGGTCAAGGGTAAACAAATGCAAACAAGAATCTATCAACCGTTGGGTATGATAAATGAGGCGGGTGATAAAATAATCAAACGTCTTGAAAAGCATAATGAAGGATTAATGCATTATTATAAACAACAATGGGATCAATCAAGCTTGATATTTAACGAATTGCTCGATGAGGATCCTGCAGATAAATATTACTCAGTGATGCTGGATAAAATTAATAATATTGATATTGAAAATTGATTTATTAAATCCATGTTTGATCTTTTTACAGCTCTAAACTTTTCATTACAGTCGATATGAGAATATATGCGCCCGGAATGAAACTAGTTTTTCTCTGCCTCAAGTTTCTCTAACCTGTCCTGTAAAAATCCTAATTCATGCGGATCCGTAATTGCGCCGCTGTCCAGCAATCCGCCAATCAATATCTTTGCGCTCTCGATTTCGCCCATATCTTCCAGCACATAGATCTCCATCTGTTTCACCCAGTGCGGGATATCTTCCAGAGTGACATTCTGCGCAAGAGCATGCGCATAGCGCAATGCCAATGGTAAATCTCTTAAACGATGTTTTGCCACATAAACGGCATGTGCCAGGGAAGGCCAGCGCCGGTTTGGATCAAGAAAGAATTGTTGAAAAACAAATTCCAGCATCTGGCGTTTTTTCATATCATCCGGCACCTCGGTATAGAGCCGGCTTGCAGCAAGCAATGGATACTGTCCTTTCCTGTCCAGGAAAAGGACCTTTTCAAGCCAACTGATTACCCTGACATAATCGAGCTGCTTGAACGGTATGCTTATACCAGGTTGATTATCAAAGGCCTGCAACCAGAGCATGATAATTTTCGATAATGCAACAGGATCACCCATACTGATAAGTTCCAGTTTCTCACCTGGCGGTGATACCGGCAGCATCTCTGCCTGTGCAATAACAGGAGGTCTTGCCGCATGCCAGGTAATCTGTATTACAAGCGCAAGAGAAAGAAAGGCGATTATAATCTTCGGGACATGTGAAACCGGCCGCTCTCTTTCTTTATTGAAAACTGCTGAATTACGCATCAGGTTGTCTTCAGAAATTCTTTCTATACAGATCAAACAGGGCCGCACTGGAAAGCAGGATTGTATATATTATGGTCTGTGCCGCCACGATTAAGAAATCATTAAGGCTGCCTGTATTGTATACAAGCCATTGTGTCTGCGTGAAGTAATCCAGTTCGGGGAGGACAAATGCAATCATTTTGATTAAAAAATTGATGAATTCCTGGGATGGCGTGGTTGCTTCAAGTATCGGACTACTGCTGATGAGTTGTATAGTGGTAATACACCTGGACAGGATATAAAACGCGATTACTGCACTGAATGCAGTTGTAATATGTCCCAGGGTAAACAAACAGAATAGACAGAGCACAGTTATGATAAATAACTCACAAATAAGTGATACATTCCATAATAAAACCTGTGGAAATTCTGAATAAAACAATAAGGGCAAACTTAAAATGACAGCTGCGATAACTGACAGAAAACAGAATCCAAGAAGCTTTCCTGAATAATAGAAATATCTTGGTATAGGTAATGCGATAATCACCTCTAGTGTCTTGTCATTAAACTCCCTGACCATACTGGTAATGATAAAAAGACTGACGATAAATACTGCGTATAAACGCATTGTTAAACCGATTAATGAGCCCTGCACCTGTTGAGTTTCTGTAATTGCAAGCTCACCAATAAATTGCGTCAATCCAAAAATGCAAATCAGTCCAATCACCATTAATACAAACAGGCGATTCTTTATGGCCTCTATAAAAGTATATCTGGCGATCGTGAAAACCGGATGGTTCATAATAAAATTATCTTTAGCGGCATAACCTGCACAATTAATATACTATAGAACAACATAATCATTAATTCCTGGCCGATGTCAGCCTTGCTGCAATCTATAACAAGAAAACGGGAATATATCATTCTCGCCCTGATGCTTGTGTTACTCCATTTTTCCATGTGGGTGGATTTTGGCAGCCCATTATCACGGGCATTGATTCTTGTTCACCTCGGATTATTCCTTATCTGGCAACCCGTACAGCGAAGAGATCAACGCTATGTGTGGTATAACGGAATTTTATTTATCGGTTTAATACTCGCATTCGTATACTGGATCAACTGGTGGTTTATGTTCGGCTGGCTGATTATGTTGATCGGTTTGGTGGGCGGACGTGTTGTAACCAACCAAATTGAGCGAAATTTCTATTTTCTTGTCATGATATTTCTAGTTTCTGAATTATTGATTGGCTGCATCCCCCGTTTGTTTGCCATTACAACGTCAACACCGGTTTACAACTGGCTGAAATATGCAATGCCGGTTCTTCCGTTGATATTGCCTTTTTTCCCCCAATCAACGAGTGAAAAGACTGTACTTTCAGTAGATCTGCTGCATGCGATCACAGCCTCTCTTCTCGCAAGTCTCCTGGCCCTGGGGAGTCTTGTTCTCATGTATCACAACGGAACAGACTATTTTACAGCCCTGATTCAGACGTTGTTTGCAATCGGGATCAGTCTTCTTGCGATAAGCCTGTTGCTGACGCCACATGCAGGTTTCAGCGGTCTGCCGCAACTCTGGTCAAGATCATTGTTGAATATAGGAACTCCTTTTGAGCAATGGCTGTCTGAATTATCCAAACTCCGGCAAGAGCATAAATCAGCTGAGAAATTTCTCGAATCAGCGATTGAAAAACTGGTTGCACTGCCCTGGATAGCGGGTGTGAAGTGGAATCTTCCAAAATCAGAAGGCGTTTACGGAGTATCCACAAAGCATGAAATTAATCTCACTATAAATGACAGTCCGGTAACGCTTTATACTCATGTGCCCATTGGCGGCGCATTATTATTACATTGTAATCTGCTGATACAGCTGATCGAAAATTTCTATGAGGCAAAGATTTATGAACGTGAACTGTCTCTGCAAACTCATTTACAGGCAATTTATGAAACCGGCGCCCGTATTACTCATGATATCAAGAATTTGCTGCAATCGATGCATTCCATGATCACCATCGTGCAGGCGGACTCAGAGGTTACAGATTCCAAATCCATGATCATCGTGAAAAGGCAATTCCCCTATTTTATCCAACGGCTGGAACTCGCTATGAGCAAGTTACAAACACCACAACAGACCGATCAGGACAAAATATATTTCATGGATTGGTGGCGGGAATTAAAGTCGCATTACAAGGGATTCAATATTGTATTCGGATCGGATATCCAGAACGATCCACTCATCCCGTTTGATTTATTTAATAATGTTTCTGAAAATCTCCTGGAAAATGCCATTTCAAAAAGAAAAAACGAACCGGATATAGTGATATCAATCACTGCAACCTCAAATAACAATTTCAGTGTGATGGTATGTGATACCGGATCCGCCATAGATGATTATATTGTTAACTTAATGTTCAAGGAGCCGGTGGAATCAAATGACGGGTTGGGTATCGGTCTTTATCAGGCAGCCGGACTGGCGGAATCATCCGGTTACTCCCTGACCTTGAAAAATAACACAACAGGAAAGGTTTGTTTTGAATTATCAAGGAAAAACCAGGGTGTTGATCCAAGGAATTTCTGATTAAGTTGCCATTTCGAGTGAAGAGGGAAATCCGCCGAAGGCGTCCTGAACATGGTGATGGATCTTATGGAGATCTCTCCCGATGGTCGAGACAAGGATTTCTCCTGGAGTCCTCCGCCCTGAGTCCTTCGACTTCGCTCAGGATAAACTCCGTTGAAGGGGTCGAAATTACAAAAACATCTTATCAGAACTTCCCTGATTCAGGGCAAAATGCCTGCCTGTACCATTTTGCTTCTCAGTGCGTGGGGTGATATCCAGATGATTAGATCATCATATTCACCTGCCACGTCGCGACTGAAATCCTTGTCAACAAAAGTGCCATCAGTGTCTCCGGCGGTACCATCATCATAATTTTCAAGTTCATGCACCGATGTGGGTGTGACGGTACCATTACTGCCATGAGATACAACAACGGCTGGTACATTAGTTGCGACATTTGAACCACCGTCACTGTCCAGAATGGTAATATCTCCATCGGAACACAAGGCGAAGGAAACATTTAATGTCTCCGGCGTGCACCCTGTCCCGTCCGTATTGGCATTGTCATTTCTATCCGCGAATGTATCCGTGACACGGTATGTAAATATTTCCTCCCAGGCATCAGTCCCTTTAATACCCAATGTTGTCCAGGGCAGATTACCTGCTTCACTGGCACAAACCAGAGAAGTGCCGGCGCCAGCTATAGTGTCCTCAGCGCCATCGTTCGCGGTAACGGCTGCGCAGTTACCCGTATTATCACGGCAGTCAGGACATGGCAGGTAGTAATTTTTAAGGGCATATCCGTAAATAATCTCTTCAATCTCATCCAACTGGCCCTGGGTCTGTTTGCGCTCTTCCTGCTCAATCCGTGCTGCAAAGGGCGGCAATAGAGCGCCCAACATCAGACTCAGGATAAACAGGACAATGGCTAATTCAATCAGAGTAAAGCCCGATACAGAATGCATGGGGAAATTTGCCTGATTACGGCGACGTGGCAATAACCTTGACCTGATCATTAAATGTGTCATCCGGATCCTGCCTTATTTCAAAAATACCATCGGATACCACGTTTGAGTTTTCACTTTCAAAATAATCCGAAAGGGTGCCATTGGGCCGGGTTGTGTCGGTCGTTAAATCTTCTCCTGCAATAATTGCAATCGCGCGCTTGTCATTATCCGGTGCCCCGGCGCCATCCAAAACAAGACAGTCAGTACCCGGTACACAGGCGGTTGCCCCTCCCGAAATTGCTTCAGACGCGGGATAGGCAATATAGACAAGATGGTGCCACTCATTTTTGACAAACCACTCCGGCAATTCCGGAGAGACTTCACCTGCATCCGCATAATCTCCATCATCGTTATCATCGATGCCATCAACATCCAGATCATATTGAATACCGCTTGTGCTGATGGTACCGGTTGTATTCTCATCAAATGAAAGTCTGCCGGACTGGTTATCAAAAGAATGCGATAACAGGCAGAGGCCGGAGGGCGTTAAACCCCTGAATGAGTCAATTATCTGGATCGCGGTTGATTGGGTCGGCAATCTCCCGGTCAATGTGACATCCCTGGTGCGTAATGCCGTGGCAGTCGGGTTGTTGATTGTCGCTGTCCCTGAGTATTCAGGAAAGGTGACTGTATATTGTCTCCGGCATTGGCCCGTACCTGGTCCGCAGCCAAAATCACAGTCTACGGGCCCATTAGTAAACGTTACACTTGTGCAATCGGCAGTTTCCCGGTCAGTCCATGTACACGATGATGATGCAGTGATAGATGTGAGGGTTGGAAAGATCGCATCCGTGCAATCCAGGTTTTCCAGGCAAGTCTGGCCGAGTGTAGTGACAGAAGCAGGTGTACTGATGGAAATGGACGCCGTGTCAGAATCAATATCCCAGCTCTGGCTGACAGTGGTTGTAAAAGGGTTCACGTTGGAAATTGTTGAAGGATCATCAGACCAGTGAAAAGGCGGATGGCCTTCCCGGTCTGTACTAATCTGGGCCCTGAAGGCGGAATTTGCAGGATTGGAAAAAGGACTCAACCAGGGAAAGGCGCTGTAATTGTCCTGATAATCATTAAATATTTGTGAAACTTCCCCCAGAACGCGTTTTTCAACTGCACTCATTAATTCTGCCCTGGTAATGGTAACCAGCCGATCATTAAATTCGCCTGCCGCGCTTGTTACAAAGTCCAGATCCAGATCCGCGTTATCATCTTCGAGAAAATTTGACACAGTGTTTGGTCCGTAATTTGCCACGGATTTCAGTGCGGTATTATCCCTTGTCTGTCCGGATACGGGTGCTCCTGGTGCAATAATTACTGCGACGATATCGCCTGTGCCATTCACTGACAGCTCACCAGGAGTGTCACTGTTTAGGGGTGTGAGTTTCGGATTATTTCTGAAATTATCAGAAAGGATATACCACAGATGTTCACCATCGCTGTCTGTGAGCTCTTCCATTTCCAAAGTTTCATAAGGAAATCTGCCGGTGGAAGTATTGCCGCCACTCGAACAACTGCCTTCAGAATCGCCGTCATCATCGGTATCAGGACAGGGGAGATAACCGGGCCCTTCCTCCGAATTAACCTTGTCGGGATAGGTAATGGCATACCCGATCAATGCCTGTTTTGCCAGATTAAGTTCAGTCCTGGTCTCTTCCTCACCGGTGGCAATCTGAATATTTGCATTAAGTTCTGATACGAGCATAAAAGATGACACCGTGATAACAATCAGCATAAATGCCAGCAGTGCAGCGCCTGATTCATGATGTGGTAAGTATTTGATCTTTATGTTGATCATCATTTTATCTTCAGATTCTAAAGGTTTTCCTCAATAAAATATGTCTTATGGATTAAAAAAATGATTCTCTCCGCCCTGACCAGTATTATTCATTATAAGTATCTGTCAGATCAGTGACTTTATCAGCATTGGGATCGTATGTTTCTCCGACTTTTAATGTGATCTTCGTCACACTTTCAGGAATTTCTATCTGGACATTTTCCGGTTCTATGTTCTCAGTGCTGATTCGCAAATACTGGCTACTTAAATCACCCTCATAAGTATTGCTATTGTTAATCCAGGCAGTGCTCTTGCCACCTTTTCTGTAAACAAGTCCATTAATCGTAATTCCGCCAATTTCGGGTTTTTCTTTTACTTCTTCTGTAACTTCTTCTTCTACAATAATATCGTGAATTTCAATTTCCCGAGGTTCCTCATAGCGTAATTTTTCCAGCATATTGCGCTCTGCCGGCGTGGTAAACAGTCTGCCTAATTCATCAGCCATGACATTCATTGTTGACATGCCGAGCAATAAACATACTGACGGGATAAGAAAAATATTATAAAAGTAGCACCCTGTCATTTCGGGCGCGACCGCCAAGGAAGGTGGAAGTGCAGAAAATGCCGGGAGCATTTTTCTGCTACCGAGAAATCCTTGTTTCGAGCGCGACCACCAGGGAAGGTGGAAGTGCAGAAAATGCCGGGAGCATTTTTCTGCTGGCGAGAAATCTGATTTGAGACTCCTCACCAGCTCCCTCGGTTGCCGCTCCCGGCGCAACTCTACCTCCCCCATCCATGGGGTCGTCGTATTCACTCGGGGCAGTGTTTGGAATGACAATATCAGTTTATCAATATCGTACGTCATGAAAGATTAATTACACGGCCATCAGATTTTTTAATATTAAACCACTTCAGTTCACATTCCGCTGCTATATTACCGCTCGTAATATTTTGTTGAACTGTTTTATTTTTTCGCGTCAATTTGCATTGGGAAACATTATACGTTCCAAGCGCCATCTTATCTAAATCATTCAGCAAATTTATCAAATCGCCTTCATGTAATAAATCAAGACTGAGTTTCATGCTGCTGGAATAAATCTGGAACTTGCCTGTATTAATTGAAAAATCCGGAGTAAATTGACTTTGTGATTTAATTTCATACCTTA
>JACQHV010000164.1 GCA_016198885.1 Gammaproteobacteria bacterium | reverse complement strand
GATGGAGGTACTGCAACTTGAGCTTGCCGGAGAATATCTGGTGATGGCTGCCATGCTGGCGGAGATTAAATCAAGGATGCTTCTGCCAAGACCTGTGGATGAAGAGGAAGAAGAGGATCCGCGCGCAGAACTGATCAGACGACTGCAGGAGTATGAGCGTTACAAACAGGCAGCGGAAGACCTGGATAATCTGCCAAGATATGAGCGCGATATATTCGGAACGATAGTCGAATTCCCGGACAAACGCATACTGCATGAACCACCAAGAGTCTCATTAACTACCCTGCTCACTGTATTTGCAGAGGTATTATCGAGGGCAGAGATGTTTTCGCATCACCACATTCAGCGGGAGCCGCTCTCTGTCAGGGAACGCATGAGTATGGTGCTGGAACGTGTAAAAGCCGAGGAATTTACGGATTTCAAGGACCTCTTCACTGTGGAAGAGGGGCGGGCTGGTGTAATTGTGGCGCTGCTCGCCATTCTCGAGTTGTTGAAAGAATCACTGATCGAGATGGTGCAGAATGAGATCAATGGTCCCATTTATATAAAGGCAGCGGCATGAATCAGGAAAAGATCAAATTTATAATTGAGGCGGCATTGATGGTATCGGAAAAACCATTGAGCGTTGCACACCTGGCCACCCTGTTTGAAAAGGATGTAGAACAGGTGGATCACGCTGTCATCCGGAATGTACTGGAGGAATTACAAGAGGATTACAAAGATCGCGGCATTGAACTCAGGGAAGTGGCCAGTGGTTATCGTATCCAGGTGCAGAGCAAATATGCGGATTGGGTCAATCGTCTGTTTGACGAGCGCCCGCCGCGTTATTCACGGGCATTGCTGGAGACGCTGGCAATCATTGCTTACCGCCAACCGCTGACGCGTGCCGAGATAGAGGATATTCGCGGTGTCAGTGTCAATTCATCAATCATTAAAACCCTTATGGAACGGGAATGGATACGGGTCGTCGGTCATCGTAATGTACCGGGAAAACCCGAACTGCTGGCGACAACCAAGGAATTCCTGGACTACTTTAATCTCAAGAAATTATCTGATCTTCCTTCTCTCGCCGAGATTAAAGAACTTAATCAAATAAATCCGGACTTGTTTGAGTCTTTGGAGATTTCCCGGACGGGGGATGAAGATATCTCTGATAATAAGAATCAATTTGCTCTTGATGCAGATACAGTCGATACGGAAACTGATTCAGGTAATCTGATCATACCAGATGATAACAAGGTCGTGCCGTTTACACATTAAGAATAACTATTTCTGTTGATTGATCTGTTGTTGTCAATTCAGTCCCTGGAGACGATTTATGATCGTCTTTATCACGCCTATGGCCCGCAACATTGGTGGCCTGCCGATACCCCGTTTGAAGTCATGGTGGGTGCGGTATTAACGCAAAATACTGCCTGGTCAAATGTGGATAGGGCCATTACCAATCTTAAAGAAGCAAAATGCCTTGCTGCAGATGACATTATATTATTACCGGATAAACAACTTGCGGAACTCATCAGGCCTTCAGGATATTTCAATATCAAGGCAAAACGATTGAAAAATCTTTGCCGATGGTTTGTTAAGCAGGGTGGATTCAAGTTACTTTCAAAGAAGAAAACCGATGTATTGCGATTATCCCTTCTGGATATCAACGGTGTGGGGCCTGAAACTGCTGACGATATTCTTTTATATGCGTTTAGTCGCCCCGTGTTTGTCATTGATATCTATACGCGCAGATTACTTACCCGCCTTGGATTAATCACCGGAACAGAAGATTACGAGACTTTGCGAGGTAATTTCGAAAAGACACTTACACCGGACGTCCAGTTATTTAATGAGTACCATGCCCTGATTGTCCGCCATGCCAAGGAGAAATGTATGCAGCCGGATAAATGCAGACATTGCGTGGTAGAAGCACCATTAGTGACTAGTGATTAGTAATTCGTAACCGTGACCAGGTTCTGGATGTGTGCTCTTTATAACTATTCACCAATCACCAATCACCAATCACATGTTGTCATTGATTTCCACAGCCAGCCTCTGTAAGCTTGGCGGCCTTTGAAAACCGGGTTTGTCGATCTATGACCAGGCGTCAATCATTGGTTGCAGCAAACTGGAAGATGAATGGTACCCTGGTCACCATTCGTCCGTTGCTGAAGAAAATAATTGATGAAAAACAGGCAGGGATAAGGGCGGAGATAGCGATATGTCCGCCGTTTGTTTACCTGGATGAAATTTCCCGGCAATTAGACGCAACAGGGATATTTCTCGGAGCACAAAATCTGTCGCAACATGAATCCGGAGCTTATACCGGTGAGGTTTCGGCGAAGATGTTGCGGGATTATAATTGCCGCTATGTCATTGTGGGCCATTCAGAACGCCGGACACTTTATGGTGAGACGGATGAGCTTGTCGCAAACAAGTTTGCATGCGCTGTGGCTGGCGGGTTGACACCCATATTATGCATTGGTGAATACCTCGAAGAGCGTGAGGCGGGTGACACGGAATCTGTCATCGCCCGGCAACTTGATACTGTGATAGACAAGTCAGGCATTTCAGCGTTTGCAAATGCAGTCATTGCCTATGAGCCGGTATGGGCAATCGGAACAGGCAAGACAGCCACCCCGGAGCAGGCGGAAGAGATACATGCATTTATCCGGCTGAGATTGGCCCGGCACGACGATAAAGTGGCGGACACAATACGAATAGTGTATGGCGGCAGCATCAAGGCCATAAATGCAGAGGAATTATTTACAATGGCAGATATAGATGGCGGTCTGGTTGGCGGGGCGTCGCTTAACGCCGATGATTTCCTTACCATCTGCCATGCAGCGAGGTAAATTTAATTTATGAACACAATTCAGACACTATTATTAATAATGCAGGTTATTGTCGCGGTATGTTTGATCGGGTTCATCCTGATTCAACATGGCAAGGGGGCTGATGCCGGTGCGGCCTTTGGCAGTGGTGCCTCATCCACTGTTTTCGGCGCGCGTGGATCAGGTAATTTTCTAACCCGGGCTACAACCTTTCTTGCCATTCTGTTTTTGGGCAACAGTCTCTTGCTGGGCTATCTGGCAACAGAGAATATCAGGCAACAGAGCAGTCTCATGGATCAGGAAACGGACATTGTTATAGAAAAAGAGATTAGTAAAGAAACTGCGCCTGTGCAGGATGCGCCTGCATCGGATATACCTGCGTTGCCTGAGCAACAGCAACAGCCGTGAAGCGTTAAACGTGAAGCGTGAAGCGTTAACGAGATACGAGATACGCTTCACGAGATACGTAACAGAGCCGATGTGGTGGAATTGGTAGACACGCTGTCTTGAGGGGGCAGTGCCGCGAGG
>JACQHV010000162.1 GCA_016198885.1 Gammaproteobacteria bacterium | reverse complement strand
ATTTTTAATAAATTTAACTAATTGTTTCCATAGATCGACATTTAGAACTGGTTGTCCATTTGCACGAAACCAGTGGTTTTTAGGCCATGTAAATTTAGCGTTATTTAAATTGTCTCGCACATATTGAGAATCAGTTATTAATATCATTTTTTCAAAATTACTATATGCAGGATGTGACTTGGCATCCTCCAATCCTTGGATGCATGCTAACAACTCCATTTCATTATTAGTCGCACCCAAATAGCCAGGATAATCGGAATCAATATGCACTTCTTCTCCGTTAATTGGATCAGCATGTACATAGCGAACGCCTATGCCGCCCCTTCTGGGATTTTTACGCGACGATCCATCCGTATATATATTTAATGCGTACTCATCCATCATCCTTCACCCTTGGTAATATATATAGGTGTACTCATAGGGGGTACAGAATGCAAGAAAATAGCCCGGACTGGTACACATACGGGGTACAAGGGATGCAATTTCAGGGATTAATTCATGTCACTGGTACACATACGGGGCACATTGGTACACATAGGGGGTGCAGAATCTAATTTTTTCCATGTACCCGGTGCTGTAGTTGTGGGCTGAATATCCAGCTTGCCCTTGCAATCATCAATCGCGTGAAACGTGAGCGCATACAGGGAGCATTTGTTCCGCCATCCAAATCTTGATAATTGTACCCAGTCCTTTTCTCTCAGTTCCTTGAGCGCTCGGTTCAGTGTGCCTTTGGATCGATACCCGCGTTTATGCATCACAGAAAAAGACGCGCACAGATCACCATTGTTGTATCCGTTATATTGCCTACATAACTCCATGAGTAACACCTTCGCAGGCATACTCAAGGAAATAAAATTTTCATGATCCATGCAGGCAACGGGTATCCCGGCAAATCGCCCGGATTCTCTCCGGCCTTTCAGCTTCAATCGGCTTGCCATAGTCACCCCCCATGCCGAGCAAGCCAGTTATATAGGTAACGGGCATCCTGATAATTCATGCCGGATAGATCATCGGAAATGCCCAGGCCAGGATAACGGGCAATCAGTTCATGCAGTTGATCAGGCCATCCGGGGGCAAACAGATCAACATTGCCGGATAACTGACAGCGGGGGCATTGGAATGGATCACTTGCAGGGGTATCATTCACTTGTTGTGTATTGATCGCCCGTGTCATGGTGCCAGCCTGCACGGGTTTTTCATTTCCTTTCATGCGGCTTCCCTCCGTGGTCTGGTCAGTGCATCTATCTGTGAACTGGTCTGTGCGGATTGGTTTAACTGTTTTTTGATGTCACTGTGCAGGGATAGGATGCCGGGGAGTCTTTGGGATATCTTTTCAACCATTTCCCCGGACAGATACCCCAATAATCGGGCTTTGCCGCCCTGTTTCACATATTCCCGGAAGTAGAAACAGACGGGCTCACCTTTCAGGTGGACTGATTCCTGATTATTCAGGGGGCAGATCGGCGCATTGCAATGATCATACTTAAGGCAATCACGCATGTTCATGATTACCCCCTTTCCGGCTTTCCTTGATCCGGGCTTCGATCCATGCCTGTATTTCAGTATGCACCCACCCTACAGAGCGGGCACCAATGGAAACACGTTTAGGGAATTGGCCTAAGCCTTCACGCCGGTAAATTTCAGAGCGGGATAAGCCTGTACGTTGCTGCACGATTGGCAGCCGGATGATGGCTTCTGTCATGTTGTACCTCAAGCGTTATTACGCTGTTATTGAACATGACAACAATTTATAGGTAGTGATGGATTGATTCACGCCACTAAAGGTACATTCTCATGTACCATTTATGGCGGTGAGATATTTCAATATGCGCGTGGATATTAGTTCATCAAACCTATGGGGATGTTCACTAAAATCGGCATGGCTAATGCCCCTTGAGTTTAATGCTTCGGATATGAACACCCGAAAATTATCACTGGCATTTGTACGATAAATTAAATAGATTTTAGCCAGTTCATTTACGGTCATTTGCAGGACATATTTTGAAGATTTTTTGCCTGCTTTTTTATAACGAAGTTCATCAATCGCTATTTGTAACTTGCTTTGCATGTCCCAAAGTACGCTCATCTTAAGCTCTGGGAAGAAACATCTATCAACAACATATTCCAGTGTAAACGGATCACATTTATGCCAGCCACTAAGAAAGTCATCCAAATTCTTTTTAAGCGGATTTAACGCTTTCAACATACCAGAGGCAGTCGGCTTGTTTATATTTATGGTTTGCCTACGTTGATGTTCAACAAGGACATGTTCAATATCATCAAGCATTTTTTGAGCTAAATCTGAATCACGTTTTTGCCCCATGATTCTTATCAAAGCTTCCCTGTCCTGACTGGTAATCAATACGTGAGATGTATCACCACCAGAATATGATTCTAAAGGCGGAGCAGGTTTTTTGGCTCTTGGCATCGTGCCTCCTTCTGTAGCACCCTTCATACATGAATCCAAGCCAGGCCGGTGAAGGTGTCCGGCCTTTTCGCCCCGTCGGGCTAGGCTTGGGATATGTAAATCATGCGCGCTTGATATTCACCACGTTTGCGCCGCTGCGCATTGAATCCAGGTAATCCGCCCACGTCTGCATCATGCGCCGTCTATCGTCCAGATATTCAGCACGATGATATGCGGCACGTACCTTGTTTTTTTCTGAATGGGCCAATTGCCTTTCAATCACGTCAGGCCGCCAGCCTTGTTCATTCAGGATGGTGCTTGCTGTAGCCCGGAAACCGTGTGCTGTTGCCCGTGAGTGATAACCCATCCGGTACATGGCATAAGTCAGTGTATTTTCACTGATGGACTTGCCTTCACCGTTACGGCTTGTGAACAGCAATTCATGATGGCCGGTGAGTGGCCGTAATTCGGAAAGAACCTGGAGGGCTTGCCTGGACAGTGGCACGATATGTTCATGCCGCATTTTCATGCGCGCCTCAGGAATCCGCCATTCTATTTTCTCCATGTCAAATTCTGTCCACCTTGCCCCGCGTAATTCACCGGGACGGACAAAGGTAAGCATCAACAATCTCAACGCCAATATAGTGATCGGATCGCCCTCATAGTGATCTAGGCTCTGGAGAAAAATGGGAAGATCAGCCGCCTTGAGTGCTGGTTGGTGTCTTACCTTGCGCGTCTTGATCGCGCCACGCAGTTCCGTGGCCGGATTGATCTCTATGCGCCCGGTCTGTACTGCATAACGAAACACTGATCCCGTCCGTTGCAACACACGGGATGCAACATCTAACGCACCGCGCCGCTCCACTTTTCGCACCACTGCCAGCACTTCCTGCGCTGTAATGTCAGTGATCGGTTTTTTACCGATGGCGGGGAATACTTCATGTTCCAGTGATTCCATGACACGTTGCGCGTGATCAGGTGTCCATTGTCTACGTTGCTGTTCAATCCATTCCTGTGCGACGGTTTCAAATGTGTTTGCCGATTCAATCTCTTTCAGCCGTTTTTTTTCCTTGCGTTCCGCCACTGGATCAATGCCAACTCTGATTTTCTTCTTTGCCATGTCCCGTTCATCACGGGCTTGTGCGAGTGATACCCTGGGATAGACACCCAGGGCCATCGTCTTTTCTTTTCCATGAATTCTGTATTTCAGTCGCCAGTATTTCGCGCCGCTTGGAGTGACTAGAAGATACATGCCTCCCGCGTCCGATAGCTTATAAGGCCGTTTTAGTGGTCTAGACTTGATAATGTGGGTGTTGGTAAGAGTCATGAGATACCCCCAAATGTACCCCCACTTTTGGGGGTATGTACCCCCAAATATACCCCCAGATACCCCCAGATTTCAATAGACATTATTGGATGTATGGAGATATAAAACCCGCTGTAAAGTCCATAATTACAGGGGTTTTATGGACATTGCTGGACGTTACTGGACTTTAATTTGGTGCCCGGGGCCGGAATCGAACCGGCACGGAGTTGCCCCCGAGGGATTTTAAGTCCCTTGTGTCTACCTGTTCCACCACCCGGGCATGGTATGAAGGGTGGTAATTATTTTATATTCACGTGCCATGCTTCTCTAGGTCCCTTGTAGTCGCTCGCGGACTTCCTGTCCTCCGCGACATTAGTGCAGTCGCTCTTTGATATCCATATCATCGCGACATTCGTGCATCCCTGCACATCATCCTGCACGTCATCTACCTGTTCCACCACCCGGGCCGGGTTCAAAAT
>JACQHV010000168.1 GCA_016198885.1 Gammaproteobacteria bacterium | reverse complement strand
CCGATGGCGTGCAGCGTGGCCTTGATGCCGCAGCATTAAGTCACGGCGAGATTCGCTGGTATGCGACACCACGGCGGCTGGCCGTGTACGCCGAACGATTGGCGAGGGCACAGAAGGATCGTAAGGTCGAACGGCGCGGCCCGGCATTCTCCGTAGCATACGACAGCCACGGCAAACCCACCAAGGCTGCCAAGGGTTTTGCCGAATCCTGTGGTATGGGCGTGGATAAATTACAGATACTGGAAAATAATAAAGGTAAATGGGTGGTGGCACGATACACAGAACATGGTCGATCTACAGCCGAGATTATTCCAGAAATTATCAGCGATGTTTTACAAAAATTACCAATTCCCAGACGCATGCGCTGGGGAGAAGGCGAAGTAGAATTTGTACGGCCGGTGCATTGGGTTGTGCTGCTGCATGGAAACGATGTGATTGAAGCCACGATACTTGGTGTACGTTCGGATCGGAAGACATATGGCCACCGTTTTCATTTTCCAAAACCAATCATCCTGCATTCACCCAAAGAATATCTCCGCAAACTGGAACAGAAAGGTTATGTCATCGCAAATTATCAGCAGCGGCGCGAGCGGATTGAAAACGATGTACAGGAGAGAGCAGCAACCATCGGTAATAAAGCATCCATCGAACCGGAACTGCTTGATGAAGTCACTGCGCTTGTGGAATGGCCACAAGCCATTCTCGGTCATTTTTCAGCTGAGTTGGTCGACCTTCCTCCTGAAGTATTGGTTGCTGTGTTACAAAATCAACAACGGTACTTTCCCGTAACAAAAAAAAGCGGTGAACTGGCAGCGCACTTTATTTCAGTAAGCAACATCAAGAGCGACATGCCGGGAATGATGCAGCTTGGCAACGAAAAAGTCATCATGCCACGTTTAAGAGATGCGGAGTTTTTCTGGAAGCGTGATCAAAATCGACCGCTTGCAGATTATCGCGATGAACTGAAAGGCGTGATTTTCCAGAAAGAACTTGGTTCGGTTTATAGCAGAACTGAACGGTTGGCGCGACTCAGTGCAAAAATTGCCGGAAAACTCAAACTCAATGTCGAACATGCCAGACGCGCCGGTGAATTGAGTAAATGTGATTTGGTAACTGAAATGGTAAATGAGATTCCTGATCTGCAGGGAATCATGGGTCATTATTATGCAAAGTCCAGTAACGAACCGGAAACAGTTGCCCTCGCACTGTCTGAACAATATATGCCAAGATTTGCAGGCGACAAGTTGCCTGTTACCGGGATCGGACAAGTCTTATCGATAGCCGATAAACTCGATATCCTGGTCGGAATCTTTGCAATCGGCCAGATGCCAACGGGAGAAAGGGATCCCTTTGGTCTGCGCCGCGCTGCACTTGGAGTTATACGTATCCTTATTGAGAAGCTGTTGCCACTTGATATTGTCGAACTCTTCGACACTGCAAAAGATGACTTTGCGATTCAGTTACCGGCTGATATCAGTATGAAACTGCACACCTTTTTTATGGATCGCCTGCGCCCCTATCTCCTTGAACGCGGTTATGCTCCAGATGAGATTGAGGCAGTACTTGCGCTCAATCCCGGACGCCTGGACCATGTATTAGCACGGCTTGATGCAGTCAAAAAATTTCGTAAACTGCCGGAAGGAATGGCGCTATCAGCAGCGAACAAACGTATTCGCAATATCCTGCGACAGGCGGACCCGGATCTGCATCTTGGTGCCAATGGTTACGAGTTACGCCTGGACGGCGATACCGGAATAGAGAGAAAACCGGAACTGCTGCGCGAAGATGTAGAGCGCAAACTCGATCGCGAGCTGGAGTCGGCAATGGATGAAGTTGAGCCAATGTTACGAAAGAGCGACTATGCTTCCGCTCTGAAACGGCTGGCTGCACTTCGGCCAACGGTTGACAACTTCTTCGATAAGGTGATGGTAATGGTGGATAATACCGACGTTCGCAATAACCGTTTGGCGCTGCTCAAAGATTTGGGAAATCTGTTTCTCCGTGTCGCTGATGTCTCGCGGTTACAAGGATAACACCACATGAAAATCATCCTTCTTGATCGCGACGGTGTAATTAATCACGACTCGGATGATTACATCAAAACTGCGCGCGAGTGGGAAGCAATTCCCGGAAGTCTTGAAGCCATAGCCCGTTTATGTCAAAACGGATATCGCGTCATTATCGTCAGTAACCAGCCTGGATTGGCGCGGAAAAAATTTGATATCATCGCCTTGAATGAGATTCATCGTAAGATGATCGATCATCTGGCTCAATACGGCGGCGCCGTTGATGCGATATTTTTCTGCCCGCATGGATCCAAACAGGATTGTGAATGCCGTAAACCCAAACCGGGTTTATTAAATACAATCTCAAAACGCCTGCGTATTTCGCTTGTTGATGTGCCTTTTGTGGGAGATAAACTAAGTGATATCGATGCGGCCCGTGCAGTTGGTGCAAGTCCCATTCTGGTACGCACGGGAAAGGGACAGGCACTGGTTGATGCGAATCAGGTTCCGAACAGTGTATTTGTTTATGACGACCTGGCTGCTGTGGCAGATGATCTGATCCCGGCAAAATAGATTATGCTGTTGTTGAGGGCTCTCCTGTTTTACCTGGGACTGGTTACAGCGACAATTTTCATTTCCCCGATTTGCCTTCTGGTCTATCCGCTTCCATTTACATTACGTTACTACATCGTCACGCGCTGGACCGTGTTTATCCTGTGGTGGTTAAAGATTACCTGCGGTTTAAAACATTCTGTTACAGGCCGCGAGAACATCCCTGAAGGGCCTGCGATAATCATGTGCAAACACCAATCCGCATGGGAAACGCTGGCATTGCAAATCATCTTTCCGCCACAGGCATGGATATTAAAACGCGAACTTCTCTGGATCCCCATTTACGGCTGGGGACTGGCATCCATGCAACCCATCTCTATTGATCGAAGCTCTGCAATCAAATCATTCCGTCAAATTGTGGATCAGGGCTGCCAACGGCTGGCCCAGGGGATCTGGGTAGTGATCTTTCCCGAAGGCACACGGGTAGCGCCGGGGGAGAAAAGAAAATATCTGCCGGGCGGCGGCTTGTTGGGGGAAAAATCCGGTTATCCCATCGTTCCAGTCGCCCATAATGCCGGTTACTTCTGGCCACGCAACAGCATCATAAAAAAACCAGGCACCATAACTATGATCATTGGTCCGGTCATAGAAACAGCCGGCAAGTCAGCGAATGAAATTACGGCTGAGGTGGAGACGTGGATTGAAGACAAGATCACGCAACTTCCAAAGCCTGCGACTGGTCATTAACTCTGATCCGCAGTACCATCTGACCCAACCAGGGAATACACAGGAGAAACAGGATGATACTCACCACACTGGAATATGTGCCAGGTAAAAACATCACTAAACACCTCGGTCTGGTACAAGGCAGCACAGTACGATCCAAACATGTCGGCCGTGATCTGATGGCAGGCGTGAAAAATATATTCGGAGGTGAACTCAAGGGTTATACAGAATTATTGAATGAATCGAGAGAAGAGGCCACGGAACGCATGAAGGCACAGGCCAAATCAATCGGCGCCAACGCGATTCTGAATATCCGTTTCTCAACCTCGAATATTGCCCAGGGTGCGTCGGAACTTTATGCCTATGGCACGGCGGTTGTGCTGGAATAATTCATGGATCTTGTTAATCTCACTATTTTTGTTGTCCTGCTTGTAGCAGGATTCATATCGGGGCAACTGGTTGAGCAAAATCATTATCGTTCGATTCGAAAACGCGAATCCCTGTTGCGCAATATTCCGCTCATCGCCAGCAGGAAACTGCCCGCCTCATTTGAGCCCTGCAGGACTGAACTGGTGACAGGCAATGTCGTGATCTCCGTTGATTTCTTCAAAAAGTTCGTTGCCGGATTACGCAATCTTATCGGTGGCCGGGTCACCAGTTATGAAAGTCTGATTGATCGGGCACGAAGGGAAGCGTTGCTGCGCATGAGAGAGGAAGCGAAAACCCTGGGCGCCAACTATGTATTTAATGTCAAGATGGAGACGACTTCAATTCCGAGCGGAAGAAGTGAGGGTATCGGCGCTATTGATGTCCTCGCCTACGGAACCGCGGTGATACAGGAACGGCGGGAGGCTCCGGTTCAGACGGACACATCTTCCGGCATGATGAATTTCCGTCCGCGATAATAGAATTTCCATAAAATCGGTGATTAGTTATTAGTGATAAAGTGCAGGATGCACAAATGCCGCGGGGTCAGGATGACCAAGAGCGGCGAGTGATTAGTGACTAAAACCTATCTCAAAATTTATTTCCCCCTCCCTTGGCGGGAGGGGGCGAGAGGGTGGGGGGAATGTCCGGTTGGGCAACCTACTGAATTCCTTGTTGACTTTTCACCCCCACCCCAGCCCTCCCCCTTCAAGGGGGAGGATAATTTTAATTTTGAGAT
>JACQHV010000167.1 GCA_016198885.1 Gammaproteobacteria bacterium | reverse complement strand
GTATATGGGGTGGATGTGGTAGTCCCAGATCGTCTACAGTTTTAACGAATGCCTCAATGATCTGTCGTGGAGAGATATCAAAAATTTCACTCTTCTCGTCCAGATTGGTTACATTTGAATTACGTTTGCCTTTCCAGGGTTCATCACCGCCAGGATTGACCAGCTTGGTCGTATATGCCTTGGTGGAATTGATCCACCAGGCCACCGCCTGACGAAATTCATCATGTCTCCCTTCTTTAAGCAATCGTTGCAAGAAAATATTATTACCCAGCAGGACATAGAAACCCTTGTCGATTACCGGTGTGTCGTGCAGTTCTTCCAGGGTATGGCGTGCTCCAATTGGTGTAACGGCTGCCTCCATGGCAGTGGTGTAACCCAGGGTTGCATAACGATAACCTGTAGCAAAGGTTGAAGGAACGGTACCGCCTGTACCTGACCGGGTATAGACGGTGCCTGGATGTGGATCACGCCGGTGATCTTCTGGTTGCAGCTTACGTGCGAGGTTAACCTTGGGTCCTGCAATATGACAGTGGATATCAATACCACCCGGCATGATTACCATTCCCTGAGCGTCAATGCGAGTTGCATCATCTGCCACAGATTCGACGATCTTGCCGTCTTTAATGCAGATATCCCTGATTTCGTTGTCTATGCTGTTGATAGGATCATAGACTTTGCCGTTGACGATACGCAGCGCCGATGTCATCGGTTCACCTCTTTTTGTAATTATTGTTTTATCGGAAATCCCGGATAATTCGAGAATACATCAGACATATAATTATAATTGTGATGCAACTTTTGCTTCACTTCTTGCGCCAGTGGCCCCTCGTTTTGCAAGCACCAGTTCATGCACCCGTTTTTTAATTGCAATTAAAATTTCCTCGTCTGTTGGAAACGGCGATTCAAACGCGGGGCGCAAAGTAATCGGCACATCATCCATACGATATACGGTTCCCCCCGTATTGATACCGTAAGTCGCCGTTGTAAAGGCAACATGTGCAAGTTGAGTGGTCTCAGTCTGCTTGGCATCCAGTGTTATCACCGGTATCTTGTGCAGATGTTCAATTGCGGCACGTGGAAAATTGGAAGCCGGGTCACTGGCGACGATCAATGCGGCATCAGCCTCGCCGCGAGACAAAGTATCCACCGTAGTAAATTCACCAGGGTTGAAACGCGGGTAACCACGGCTGAAGTTTACTCCAAACGGGTAACCAGTCTGCCAGGACACCACATTATCTGCCCCGGTGACATTGCCATGTCCACGGACCGGTTTCGCAACAAAATGGGTAAATTCATTTAAATCTGTGGCGAGCGCCAGGAGTGCGCCGGAATTAAAATGACGCCCCCGGGTCATTGTGAGTCCCATACCGAAAAACAGCACACCATAGCGGCAGTTTTTCATTTTATTGACCAGGTCAGTCATGGTCTCAAGTGATATGCCGGTAATTACTTCAATATTGGGATCGATATTGCGGCCTTTTACTAATGCGCGTAAAGCCCACAAGAGTTCAAAGTCTTTACCGGGTTTAACCTGTAGAAAAATATCAGCTACCGGCGTACTGGGGGTTTTTCTTACATCCACCAGAACGACAGTACGATCTTTCTTGCCATTTGGAATGTACATTCCCTTGGGTGTTACGGCGTAACGCGTAAAATGACGGGGATGTGATTCAGCAGGATTGCCACCCCAATAGATGACCAGATCCGCACGATTTTTAACTTCACCCAGCGTCATGGTACTTTCACCAACCCCCTGGAAGGCGAGACCGGAAGGGCCATGGCATACTGAGGTCGTGGTATCAACATTGCCATGGATGATATCCGAGATGGCTACTGCCTGGCGTTGCGCTTCACAAGTGGTATCACTTAAACCGTAGGTAATGGGGAATTTTGCCTTGATGAGGATCTGGGCCGCTTCTTCAATGGCTATATTCACTGAGACTTCCTTACCATCGATCATAGCAGCCGGATGATTTTCAATGCTGTGTTCTGCAAACCAGGCACGCCCGAGTATGCATGCGTTCTTTGCCTTGGTGATCTTTTTTTCATCCATATCGACAGTAAGCTCCATGTCATCACAGACACAACCGCAAAATGTGCATGTTGCGTTTTTTACTGTACGTATGTTGTCACTCATAGAAACCTCATCTGATGAAAAATCCGGTCGATATCAGTCTTCAGGCAGCGACCTTTTCTACCTGAACTTCCATATGTTTTGAGAGTGGCATGCCGCTGCCTGCGGTATCGCTGGCCATCAATTGGCTGGAAGAGGGGCCATAAGCAATGAATAGCACACCGGACGGCAGGTCTTCAGGTTTTCGTCCCCTGCAGCGAACAATGGCTTCACCAATATTATTGCTGAGTCGTACCTGATCACCATCGGACAAACCGAGTTTTTTCATGTCATCCAGATTCATCTCTACTGTAGAAGTAACATCCAGATATTCTTCTTTCAGTTTGCCTTTATTAAGGGATGTCCCCTGTTTGCTTGAGCGCCCAGGGATCAAAATCATGATGGCAGCCACTAGCACCTCCAACTATCTGATAAATAATGATAATTTGGACAACAAGGTGGTAAAAATGCCAGCGCCTGCTTTTTAACACGGCAATATTGTCATGCCTACTTTGAGCAATTATAGTCCTCTCTTAATCTACTGCACACT
>JACQHV010000152.1 GCA_016198885.1 Gammaproteobacteria bacterium | reverse complement strand
TTCAGGATCTACATATTCATCAGAGATAACGGGGATAGTACGGCCCGCCAACGGTAAATTAATTTGTTTGCCAATAAGATTTCGATAACGTTCATCTTGGGGGTGAACTGCAATCGCAGTATCTCCCAGCATGGTTTCGGGGCGTGTAGTGGCGACAACAACATATCCTGACCCCCCGTGGATTGGATAGCGTATATGCCACAATTTTCCGTTTTCTTCTTCGGAGATTACCTCGAGATCGGAAATGGCGGTGTGCAGCACCGGATCCCAGTTAACCAGACGCTTGCCACGGTAGATTAAATCCTCTTCATATAATTTGATGAATACGCGACGCACAGCATTTGACAGGCCTTCATCCATAGTGAATCGTTCCCGCGACCAGTCCATGGAGGTCCCCAGGCGCCGTAATTGTTGTGTAATGGTATTGCCCGAGATGTATTTCCACTCCCAGACTTTATCAATAAATTTTTCACGTCCGAGTTGATGGCGCGTCTTGCCTTCCAGTTCCAGTTGCCGTTCAACCACCATCTGGGTCGCAATGCCGGCATGATCCGTCCCGCATTGCCAGAGTGTTCTGAAACCCTTCATGCGGTGATAGCGGATCAGGATATCCATCAGGGTATGCTGGAAGGCATGACCCATGTGCAGGCTGCCGGTGACATTGGGTGGAGGAAGCATGATGCAGTAACCCGGCCCATCGCCTCTGGGTGCAAAATAATTATTTTTTTCCCAAGTCTGGTACCAGTGAATTTCTATGGCCTGTGGATTATAGGTCTTATCCATAATACCGCTTATTTTATGATGTTATTGGAAATAGAGATTGCCCGCGAAAATGGGGCATTATGCCAGTTATAAGAATAGTCAACAGCTGCAGACAGGAACCAGGAAGGTGGAAAATAATTTGTGTTTATTTACCACCGCCGGATTTTAATGATTTTTTCTGGTTGACCTCTGTTTCCAGCTGGCTCTTCAATTCTGTCATTATACTGTCCTTGATTGTGTCTTTAAGAATATTGACCAATGTATCCAGCTCGCCGGCAATTTTTTCTTCCACGTTATGGACCAGACTCTCAATTTGATCAGGACTTATACTGTCAGTACCGGTATCAGCAATAGTTATCCCGGCATATTCATATTCCGGATGATTTGTATGTATCATATTGTCATGATCTATAACATCATCCAGCACCGGGATCATGGTGTCAGTATGCAAATCCGAGAGCACCGGGCTAGTATCCGTAATTAAATGTTCAAGTTCATCTATGGATTTACTGAGCTCAATCGAACCGGTTGGATGTGACGGCTGTTTTATCCGGGGAGGTATCTTAGGCGTTGTCATAATCGGACTCCATAGTGTGATTATGTAACTCATAGCCGCGATCACGGTAATTGCGGTAACGATTGCGCGCCTGCTGTTTGTCAGTATTGTTTCCAGCCACTATCTCGATAATTCTAGCAAATCTTTCCGCAAATACGGGAACATCCTGTGTCAGATTGATCATGACCTGATATTGATCAGGGGACTTATCACGCCAGCCGATAATTACTGGTTCGTTACTGGTTATATCTTCCTCTGCAATTGCGTGCGGTAAAAAACTGATGTCTTTAAAAGTCCATAGCAAATCATCAAGGAATTCGGCCACTTCTCGTGAGGCAGTATGAATATAAATAGTGTTGCCCTGTTGGCGGGCCTTACTGGTCATGAAACAGGCGAACCGTTCACGTTGACTATTTTCAGGCAGAACATAAAAATCAACGCGGGGCATATCAGGCAACTGGTTTATTTTTGTTGCATCTGTCTAACAGATATTGAACCAACAGGGCAACAGGGCGTCCGGTTGCCCCTTTATTTTTACCTGTAGTCCAGGCTGTCCCTGCAATATCCAGATGTGCCCAATGATATTTCCCGGTGAATCGTGACAGGAAACATGCCGCGGTGATTGTTCCTGCCTCACGTCCACCGATATTCGCCATATCTGCAAACGGACTGGTCAATTGCTGGTTATATTCTTCCCATAAGGGCAATTGCCATACACGATCGCAACTTGTTTCTCCTGCATTCAACAAATCTTTCGCAAGCGGGTTATGGTTGCTCATCAGGCCGGTGGCGTGATTGCCCAATGCTATAACGCAGGCGCCAGTCAATGTTGCAATATCAATGACCACATCCGGTTCATAACGTTCGCAATATGTCAGTGCATCACAGAGTATCAGACGGCCTTCAGCATCAGTGTTTAATACTTCAACAGTCTGGCCGGACATGCTGGTGATAATATCACCGGGTTTGGTCGCACTGCCACCCGGCATGTTTTCCGTTGAAGGAATGACGCCTGTGATGTTGAGTGGTAAACCGATCTCTGCCGCCGCGCATATCGTTCCGATCACACTTGCTGCACCACACATATCGAATTTCATCTCATCCATAGCAGCAGCCGGTTTTATGGATATGCCTCCAGTATCAAAAGTTACTCCCTTTCCAACCAGAACAATTGGTTTTAGGTTTTTTTTTGCCCCCTTGTATTCAAGGGTGATCAACTTTGCCGGCTCATCGCTTCCGCGGGCCACGGATAACAATGAGTTCATGCCGAGCTTGGTCATTTCATCTTCATCCAGCACATCGACTTTTATGGTTTTATAAGTCTTGGCAAGTTGCTTTGCCTGCTCGGCCAGATAGGTAGGTGTACAAACATTAGAAGGCTGATTGGCCAGATCCCGGGTCAAATTGATTCCTCTTGATATGGCCATCCCGTTTTCAATTGCCTGTTCGCCTATCGGTAATTCCCTGCGGGTTGGTACTATCAGAGTGAGTTTTCTGATCTTTCTCCGGCTGGTTTTATCTTTAGTCTTATATTCAGTAAAGTTATAAATTGTATTTTGAGTTACTTCCACGGCCTGTTTGATCTTCCAGTAGTAATCCCGGCCTTTTATGTTCAGTTCGGAGAGATAATTGACCGCCTCCATGGCGCCGGTTTGCTTAAGTTCCTTTATGCTGTTTGTGACTATTTTGCGGTATTGATTGTCAGTTAAATCGCGTTCCCGGCCACAACCGATCAGCAATACACGATCAGCAAGCATCCCCGGGACGTTGTGAAGTAATAATGATTGCCCCATTTTACCTTCTATGTCGCCACGGCGAAGAAGGTTGGAAAGGAATTTCTTGCTTATACTGTCGATTGTCTTGGCTGCAGGAGACAGGCGGCGAGGTTCAAGGATACCTGCAATCAGACACGCAGTCCGCTGTTTCTCTGGATTTCCGCTTTTTATTGTGATTTGCATGCCCATCTCAGGATAAATATCAGATATCAGGAAGTTATCATAATTATCTGGGTATATATTGGCTGAATATCACTGCTTTTGCTATGTTGCCAAGTGTATTAGTTTATAGTAGATGACGCAAAGAATTGAGGAAAAATTATACAGGAATCATTCTTTTGATAATTGAACGCTACATACATCGTGAAATTTTGCAGAAATTAATCTGGCTTACTGGCCTGTTATTTCTTATTTTTGCCACCAATAAATTTGTCGACTATCTCGGCGATGCTGCCTCAGGCAAGATACCCGCTGGTTTTATTTTAAAATTATTATGGCTGAGGATGTTGGCAATGCAGACAGAAGTATTACCTTTGGTGTTATTCCTTGCAGTAATACTGACCTACTCAAGGATGAATCAGGATAATGAATTAACAGCCTTTGCTGTTGCCGGTGTTGGGACAGTACGTCAATTACAATTTGTCGCCCGTTTTACTCTTGTCTTTTGCCTGTTGGTTGCTTTTATTTCTTTTTATGCCTCACCATGGGCGAAATCAAACATCGTAAAATTGAAAGAACAGGCATGGCAGGAATCAATGATAACTGGTATAGCAGCGGGACAGTTTAAAGAATTAAATAAAGGTGACAGTGTAGTCTATATTGAAAAACTTTCTGAAAGCAGAAATACCATGAAGAATGTATTTCTCCAGATCAGACAAAAAGACAAAAACAGTGTAATGAAATCCGATAAGGCGCGGTTCAATACAGAAAAAAGATCCGGCAACCGATTCATAATATTTGAAAATGGCAGACGCTATCTGGGTTCGCCAGGAATGCTTGACTTCCAGATCACGGAATATGAAAAATATGGTGTACTTATAGAAACCGAAGATACAGAATCTTCCTCATCAAGCCCTGAGACACTGTCCACATCTGCTTTATTGGGTTCAACATCATCTGAACACCGCGCAGAATTACAATGGCGTATTTCAGCTGTGCTGGCAAGTTTGTTACTGGGATTATTGGCTGTTTTTCTATCACGGTTGTCAATCGGTCATAAGCCATACACACTTTTGTTTATTGCAATCCTGATTTATTTAATCTACAGCAATATTCTGGGTATCTCCAGGACATTAATGGAACGGGATGCAATTTCTCCCTATCTGGGTCTATGGTGGGTTCATATGATACTCATAGTGTTAGCCATAATATTCTATTATTCCCCTGTTATTACGCATTGGCGAAAGCGTGACAGGAAATTACAAATTCTTCCTGCCGACCAATGAAAATTATTGATCGTTATATCGTTGTTATATTATTAAAAACAGTATTAATGGCATTGTTTGTTTTACTTGCACTGTTTGCATTCTTATCTTTAATTGATCAACTGGAAGAAACCGGGCGCGGTAATTATGGCGTTATCCAGGCAATTCAATATGTAATACTGACAATACCGCGCATGGCCTATGAACTGCTTCCTATTGCAGCGGTGATTGGCAGTATGGCGACACTGGGAATCTTGTCACATAACAGCGAGTTAACTGTTTTACGCACTTCCGGTGTTTCCAAACTGAGATTGAGTTATTCAATGTGCAAGGGGGGGGCGTTAATTATCATATTCGCCATTATTTTAGGCGAATTAATCGCACCTTACAGTGAACAGACTGCACTGCACCTCCGGTCAGTTGCACTCACTGAGCAAATCACATTGAAAACCAGAAACGGACTCTGGTCTCGCGATGCATTGAGTTTTATCAATATCCGTAAAATTCTGCCAGGAGATCAGATTGAAGATATTTATATTTATGAATTTGACACCGATGATCGGTTACGTGTCAGCACACATGCAAGGCGGGCCAGATATGCTGATGGTCAATGGCTGCTCGAAGATATAGAACAAACAGAAATTCATGAAGTTACTATCAACAAACATCAATCTAAACTGGCTGCCTGGGAATCGCTCCTTAATCCGGAAGTGATAAATTTGGTCACCATTACTCCGCAGTATCTGACCATCTGGGGATTGTATAATTACATCACTTATTTGAAGCAGAACAAACAGAATAGTCAACGTTATGAGCAGGCGTTATGGTCAAAGATTATTAATCCATTCACTATCATTGTCATGATTGTTCTCGCTGTCCCGCTGGTTAAAAGTCATGCATATACGACAGTAGTGGGATATCGTGTTTTTACGGGATGTTTGATCGGTATTACTTTCCATATTTTTAATCAGATTGCAGGGCAGTTAGGTGTGGTTTATGCAATCAGCCCTGCAATAAGCGCCACTTTACCAACCATTTTAATGTCAGTAGCGACACTATGGTTATTTCAGAAAGAAACCTGAGAGGTATGGAAGTTTATTGATCAGTTACTTTCAAGAATTAGGAATGTGCCTGAAAATCGATCATGGAAGGCCAGTTTACTCCGATCATAGTATGACCAGATAAAACCAAAACCCAATCCAAGAAACGAAAGAGTTGCGAGAAAAAAACGGTTATTGGCATGCCACCAGGTAACGTTTTGAGTGCTATTCTGTTGCAAACGAATACGCCATGCCCGCATGCCAAGTGTCTGACCTCCATGCGTCCACTGCCAGGTAAAATAAAGATAACTGATGATTATGAGATAAATATTGTAAGCGATATTACCACTGCTAATCGCCCGCCCGCCGGTAAATGGAAGAATAACAAGGGTGCTGAAAAAGAAGAGGGATATTAATAATAGACTGTCATATGACATAGCTGCGAATCGGCGAGGCAAGCTGCAATAGTGTGCGGCGAAAGACTGTTTTTTATTCTGCATATAAATGTAACAGAATTGCAGTGTAGTATTTTATGACACTCCTTGGATAAAAATGGCGCTCCCTAGGGGGCTCGAACCCCTGTTTTCGCC
>JACQHV010000156.1 GCA_016198885.1 Gammaproteobacteria bacterium | reverse complement strand
TTTACCATCGCCGTCAAAATCAATCGCAAAACGTCTGTAACTGCTTGGAATAAATTGCGGGATGCCCATTGCCCCTGCATATGATCCTTTAAGAGACAATGGATTAATACCCTGTTCGCGTGTCAGTAATAAATATTCTTCCAGTTCCCAACGGAAAAAATCACTGCGTTCTGGATAGTGAAAAGCAAGTGTCGCCAGGGCATCCATTACCCTGTCATTTCCTGTAGAGATGCCATAACGTGTTTCTATACCGATAATCGCAACGATGATATGTGCCGGCACACCATATTGTTGTTCTGCTTGTTTTAATGCTGTCCTGTATCTTTTCCAGAAAATCAGTCCCTGTTTAATTCGATCAGGTTGAAGAAAAATTGATCTATATTCATACCAGGGTAATTTTTCTGCCGGGCGTGAAATTGCCTCCAATACTCTTTGTGAATACTTTACCTGACTGAATAAAGATTGTAATTCACCGGTATCATACTGATGAGTTGAAACCATATTTTCAATAAATTTGTTTACAGATTCCTGATTGAGGGGAATGTCCGCATGGGAAACTTCAATTAGCAGGAAATAAAATATCAATAAAAACCTGGGTAATTGATGTATGTTCAAAATCAAGACCTATTCCGACAGCATTCTGCGGTGTGTATGAATGGACATAAGGATACCGAATGCTATCATCAAGGTAACAACTGATGTTCCCCCCAGACTGATCAGTGGCAATGGCACGCCAACAACAGGCAATTGGCCCGTTACCATGCCCATATTCACAACTATATAAACAAAAAATGTCATGATTAGTCCTGCAGCCAGAAGCTTCCCATATGTCTGTTGTGCTGAAATTGCAATATTGAGACCCCTGATGATGATAAACATATAGATGGATACCAATAACAGTACACCCATAAGGCCAAATTCTTCACAGTACACAGCAAAAATAAAATCAGTTGAACGCTCCGGGAGAAATTCCAGGTGGGATTGTGTTCCATTCAACCATCCTTTGCCATACAGACCACCCGATCCAATGGCTATTGTTGATTGAATCGTATGATAGCCCGCGCCCAGCGGATCCTGTTCCGGATTAAGAAATGTCAATACTCTGAGTCTTTGATAATCATGCATGAAATGCCATAACAAAGGTGTCGCTAACGCGATGAATATTGACAAGGTTGAAATTAAACGCCAGCTGATCCCTGAAATAAATAACACTGAAAGTCCAGCAGCAGCCACAAGTAATGCTGTCCCAAGATCCGGTTGTCTTGCAATCAGAACAACCGGTATAACAACAATCAGGCATGAGACAAAGACAGGGCCATAGGTGGGAGGCAATGTCCTATGAGAAAGCAACCAGGCAAGCACCATTGGCACAGCAATCTTCATGAGTTCCGAGGGTTGAAATCGGAAAAAACCGAGATCAAGCCAGCGCTGTGCTCCTTTCCCGGTATGACCGGCAATTAATACTATAACGAGTAAGGCAACGCCAAATAAATAGATCCATAATGACCAGCGTTCAATTTGTGCAGGAGATGATTGTGCAATAGCGAACATAAAGATCAGGGCAAGCCCCATGCGCATTGCCTGCCTTAATACAATATTCAGATCCTGACCGCCTGCACTATATAGCACAACAAGACCCATACCACATAACACCAATGTTCCGGACAAAAGTGGAACGTCAATGTGCAAGCGTTGCGATAAGGTCTTGTCTTCCATCTATCCTGCATCTGCATGTTGATTCAATAAATAGTGATCAAATAATTGCCTTGCTATTGGCGCGGCACTGCGTGACCCGCTCCCGCCATTTTCAACAATAATTGCGATAGCAATCTTTGGTGCATCTGATGGAGCAAATGCAATAAATAAAGCATGGTCTTGCAGTTCTTCCGGTACATCTTCTTTTTTATATTGCTCATCCTGGGCAATACCGATCACTTGCGCTGTACCAGTCTTGCCTGCAAATTTATAGGGTGCATTTAAACCACTCTGTCTGGCAGTGCCGCGTTCTCCATGCACGACATCAATCATGGCATTGATCACTTCATTCCAATCTGAAAGATCATAAATTGATACCTGTCGGTAAGGATGATTTTTCAAAGTTTGAACATCGTGAGTGATTGGATCTTTTGCCTCATAAGCCAGATGTGGTGCAATCAATCTGCCATGATTGGCAAGTGCTGCAGTGGCAGTCGCCAATTGAATGGGTGTCACCAATGTAGAACCCTGTCCAATTCCGGCAATCAACGTTTCTCCTGGAAACCAGGGTTGATTATAAATTTCACGCTTCCATTCGACAGATGGTACCAGTCCGGATACTTCACCACTGATATCGATACCTGTCTTGCTGCCAAAGCCAAAATCTGTAAGCGCCTGGTGGATACGTGTTATACCCAGATCATTAGCAACGGAATAAAAATAAACATCACAGGACTGGACAATGGCGTTTCTCAGATCCATATGCCCGTGACCTCCTTTCTTCCAGTCGCGATACCGATGTTCACTTCCCTTCAGTGAAAACCAGCCCGGACACCATGTATCCTGATTGAGCTGACGTACCCCAAATGCGAGTGCTGCAATTGCAAGAAATGGCTTGATGGAAGAGCCCGGTGGATATTTACCCTGTAATACGCGATTAATCAGGGGAGTATCCCTTGATTGCAGTAATTCGCGGTATGACTTGGCATCTATCCCGTTAACAAATGGATTGGGATCATAACTGGGAGAACTGACAAGGGCCAGAATATCACCGTTATTGGGGTCTATGGCCACAATCGCACCACGTTTACCCTGTAATGCATCGGCAGCAACTTTTTGCAGGGATAAATCAAGTGTTAAATAGATATTTTTGCCTGGTTGCGGCGGAGTTCGTTCAAGGATGCGCAGTATTCTACCTTGTGCATTAACTTCAACTTGCTGATGGCCAACCTTGCCATGTAATAGATCTTCATAAGCCTTTTCAACACCGAATTTACCAATATGGGTTGTGCCTATATAATTTGATGAATCGATTTGAGACATGTCAGCAACATCAATCCTGCCAACGTATCCTATGGCGTGTGAGGTTTCTGCATTCATTGGATACTTTCGATACGGACGGGCAATTACTTCAACACCTGGAAATAAATGTTTATTTATTGCAAATCTTGCAACTTCAATTTCATCAAGGTTTGGGACGGAAGAAGAGATTGGCTCTATCGTTAAAGAAGTGTTTGAGCAACTGAGACCATATTCGGCAAAGTCCGACAAGAACTTCGGGTTAGCAGTAAGGTTTGCAGAAATACATAGCAAGGATGCAAAGGCATTGGAGGAAAAGTCAGATGAAACAAGAAATCAAAGGTTATAATTGGATGGCGTTTTGGATGTTTTTGATTTTGACAATAACTCTCGTTCCGCTAATAGCCTACATCACATTCATAAGAACATTTGCCGAAGTCACAAG
>JACQHV010000151.1 GCA_016198885.1 Gammaproteobacteria bacterium | reverse complement strand
GCGTCGCTCTACCGACTCCTTCCCTGGTGTCGTTCCCCCTGCCAGGGGGAAGGTGTTGTCAGTTATTGGTTCTGTCAAAAAATGCTGTAAATCAATTTTGAGATAGGTTCTAGTAACCAGCAACCAGATGAAATAAATAAGGGGCCTGATGGCCCCTTATAGCTAGCATTTAAAGTCAGTACATTACTTGTTGTTGATGTACATGGTGACTTCGAAGCCAAAGCGGATGTCGCTATATGATGGAGTATCCCATTTCATGATTTTATCCTCAGTAATAAGTTAAAAGTTTTTGTACCCGAAATAATCTGGGGTACTTCATTCAAACTACGCCCATTGTGAAGCAGGATTTGTACCATTTTGTATCTAAAAGCGTAAACATCATAAAATATTATTATAAATCAATTAGATATATATAATTGCAACAATGTTATAAGGCCTGAATTTTACGACTTTGCACAATAGCACCAGAACAGAAATGGCTGATGCCATCCAAAATCTGGTCTATATGAACCACCTATACCATCAGTTATACTCACATCATGTTAATCAAGCGCCCCAATTCATTAAGAAATCTCCTGATTATCCATGAAATCGCCTTTTTATTTTTAGTTACCGTTACCGGCCTGCTTGGAGGGTTGGCGGCGTATTTCTGGCAGCAATATTCTGCCGAATCTGTCCGGATCAATAATCTGGTTTATGGCACAGAACATATACGCGGGGAGCTGTTCCGGCAAATTCAAACTGCGATTCGAGCCAGATTACTGGAAGATATGAAGGCACTGGAACTTTATGGTGAATATTCACGCAGCATCGACAAGGAATTTAATACACTGATGCGGAATTCAGGCTCTCATGATGAAGATCAGGCAATACATGATCTTCAGGGTTCATACCGTGAGATACAAAAAGATATGAACAAAATCTTTACTGATCCCTATATGGTCAGCCGTCAGGTCCAGATGAAAATACTGGATCCACGGTTTGCTCAGGGCATGGTAGGAAGATTCGAGAGCGAATACCAGGAAATGAAATCATTATTGACCGACAAGCATAAGGCCCTTGATCAGATACTCGAACGCTGGACTCGCTATGCGCCGATCATTATTCCGATTCCACTGGTATTGGCAATCATGCTGGTTCTCTATGCACGCCATACCCTGAACAAGGATTTTATCAAACCCATGTCTCATGTAATTGAAGGGGCGCAAATTATCAGTCATGGCCAACTGGATTACAAAATACCCGCGCGAGGAGTGGAAGAAGTTTCGGAGTTGGCTCAAACAATTAACGGTATGGCCAATGATCTTGAAGCAAGCCGTCATGCCCTCGTGGAAAGTGAGAAACAAGCTGCGCTCGGCGCGCTTGTTCCGGTGATTGCGCATAATATCCGCAATCCATTGGCCAGTATCCGTGCAACGGCGCAGGTATTGGATGATGTGGTTGATATCACAGAATTAAAGGAGTGCAGGCAGGCGATACTGGAAACCATTGATCGTCTGGGAAGATGGGTAAATGCACTTGTGTCATATCTGCATCCATTAAAGCCAAACTACAGACTGGTATATGCCAGTGAAATGATAGAAGCAGCAATTTCATTACTGAAACCGAGACTGGAGGAAAAACATATTCGAATTGAAAAAATCGGCTGGAAAAATGATTTACGCCTCAATGCAGATCCGGATTTAATGGAACAGGCGATTTATGCCTTACTAGCCAATGCCATTGATGCATCTTCAGATTTATCAGCGCTGGTAGTAGAGCTGGTGAAAAAAGAAACAAATCTGGAGATTCAAATCAAGGACAATGGTCCGGGACTGCCTTTTGATCCCAAACCGAGGGAGCTTGCCCCGGGTCCGAGCAACAAACGTTTTGGTACCGGTCTGGGAATCCCCATTGCTTTCAAGATTTGTCAACAACATGGCTGGATACTGAAATTTGATACAACAACAGGGATGGGAACAACAGCAATAATCGTGGCACCGATCAGAGTTATTGAGGAGGTGGAAGCATGAAACAGGATATTCATATACCCGTGACCTCCATGAAAGTGCCTGTGCTCGAAAAACAAATATTGATAGTTGAGGATGAAAACGTTTTCGCAAAGGCAGTACAAAAACAGCTGGCACGATCGGGTTATAAAAGCCAGATTGCAGGTAATTTGAAAACAGCTGTTGAAATGTTCCAGAAATCATCACCTGACATGATTCTGCTTGACATGCGCCTACCGGATGGTTCAGGTCTGGATTTTCTGTCCGATATCAGAAATAAATACAATTCGAATGCGGCAGTTCTGGTGATGTCAGCTTATGGTGAACTGGAGGATGCCGTTTCGGCAATGAAACTTGGCGCTTCTGATTATCTGAAAAAACCGGTGGATTTGAATGAACTTATTGTCAATGTTGAAAAAGTGCTGGATAAAAGTGAACTGACAAGAAAACTGACTTATTCAACCAAACGTGAGCAACATGCTGCCGAAGGCGTGGATTTTCTCGGCGAATGTCAGGCCGTAATTGCAATACGGGAGCAGGTAAAACAAATTGGCCGCCTGACCCAAACCTCCGATTCCATCCCACCTACAGTATTAATCCTGGGTGAAACGGGGACGGGTAAGGATGTTGTTGCGAAATTGTTACACGCCAATAGTAGTCGTAAAGACAAACCCTATGTGCATGTAGATTGTGCCTCTCTGCCCAAGGATCTGATTGAAGCTGAATTATTCGGCCATGAAAAAGGGGCATTTACCAATGCACATGTCGCGCGTACCGGCCTGATAGAGGCGGCAGAAGACGGGATATTATTTCTGGACGAAATTGGCGAGTTACCCCCTGGCCTGCAATCCAAACTACTTTCCGTACTTGAACGCAGGATTTTAAGACGTGTTGGTACGACGCAGGAACGTCCTGTTGCTGCATGGTTTATTGCGGCGACGAACCGGAATATTAATGAACTGATAAATAGAGGTGAATTCCGGTCTGATCTTTACTACCGTATAAATGTGCTAAGTATTGAATTGCCACCTTTACGCGAAAGAAATAATGACAGCATGATCCTTGCACAGTATTTTGCAACACAGACCGTCAAACGTTATGGTTTGAAAAATGTAACTTTTAGCAAAACCGCAGAACAGGCAATCAGGAATTATTCATGGCCGGGTAATGTGCGTGAGATGAAACACCTGATTGAACGTGCTGTGTTGTTGACTGGAGGAGGAGAATTGGCAGTTGACTCACTGTCCTTATCTTCACGGCCATCTGCCGCTGTGTCAGAAATAAATGAAAAACTGGATGATTTGACATTAAGTTCTGCGGAGCTAATGCTGATCAAACAGGCGTTGGAACGCACAGGTAGAAATGTATCCAAAGCAGCACGTGAACTGGGTGTAACTCGTATGGCATTAAGATATCGTATGAAAAAATACGATTTATAATAAATATTGGTAATGGGAGAAAAGTTATGGCAAAAGTAAGTATGTCGACTAATTTGAATGTTTCGCCAGAAGAAGTATGGGAGCTCATTGGTGGATTTAATGCATTACCGGATTGGCATCCGGCTGTCGAGAAAAGCAAACTGGAAAAAAACGGTACTATGAGGAAACTCAATCTCGTTGGTGGCGGTACGATCACCGAGAAACTGGAAAAACTGGATGAAGATGAGCATCTCTATACCTATTCGATTGTCAATAGTCCATTACCTGTTGCAAATTATACTGCAACTATACGTGTCAAGGACGCAGGTGGTGGCAAGACAAATGTTGAATGGTCCAGTGAATTTAACGCTGAAGGAGCTACAGAGAGTGATGCGATCAAGGTAATTCAGGGAATATATCAGGCAGGTTTTGATAATCTGAAAAAGATGTTTGGTGCCTGACGTTTTTAAACTGAATATCACCGCTTATACTTTTTGTGAAACGTTAAGTGGCTGTTTTACGAGATACGCTTCACGAATAACGAAATACGGTTCAGTGTAATTTCATCCTCGGTCTGGTCTTGCGGGTCAGGAGATTTGCTATTGTTGATAGCGTGACCCGTACAAAGCCATGCAATGCCAATTGATGCATTTTATGGAGAGACAGGTAAACCAGGCGCGCCAATATGCCTTCAATCATAAAATTGCCGGATATCCTGCCCATCAGGTTTCCCATCAGATTACCGACTGTCGAGTACCGGCTCATGTTAATGAGTGAACCATAATCAATATAGCGATAACCGGGTAATGATTCATTATTGAGACGTCGTTGTAAGGTTTTTATCAATAGGGAAGCCTGTTGGTGCGCCGCCTGGGCGCGTGGAGGTACAGTTTTCCCATCACCGTTCATCGGACAGGCAGCGCAATCGCCGAAGGCGAAGATATTTTCATCCTGTGTCGTTTGTAACGTGGGCATTACCATTAATTGATTGATCTTGTTAGTTTCAAGGCCATCGAGTTCCTGAAGAAAATCAGGCGCTTTAACCCCCGCTGCCCATACCTTGATCTCGGCCGGGATGAACAGGTCGTTATGTGTATGAAAACCTTCCGCTGTTGCCCTGGTTACACGCTGGCCCGTATAAAGCTGTATATCAAGATTATGCAGGGCCTTTACTGTCAGTTGTGATAATCGCTCAGGCAATGCAGGCAGAATTTGTTCAGAGGCCTCAATTATAGTGATCTTCACATCGGCGGGTCTTATCCTGTCCAGACCGAATTCAACAACCTGCCGGGTGGCTTCGTGCAGCTCTGCCGATAATTCCACTCCCGTTGCCCCGGCCCCGGCAATTGCTATATGTAATTGTCCTTCCCGCAGAGGTTCTTTCTGGGTATGTGCGGCGTAGTAGTTTCTCAACATCATCTGATGAAAACGGTCAGCCTGTTGTTGTGTGTCCAGAACCATGCAATGTTCACGCACTCCGGGGATATTAAAATCATTGGTTATACTGCCGACACCAATAATCAGCGTATCGTATGAAAAGGTGCGCCGCGGGATATATTCCACACCATGCTCATCCAGTGTCGGGGCCAGACTGATTACCTTTTTGGTCCGATCAAGACGATCCATCCTGCCCAGTCGAAATGTGAAATGGTGCCAGTAACTCTGGGCCATATAACTCAATTCATCTTCATGCGAATTCAGCGAACCTGCAGCAACCTCATGCAATAAGGGTTTCCATAGATGGGTCAGGTTACAATCAACAAGCGTAATGGCCGCCTTTTTTTTCCTGCCATATTTATCACCAAGCTGCGTCGCCAGTTCCAGACCGCCCGCGCCGCCACCAACGATAATGACATGATGCAGATTTGATTTATTATTCATTATTTATTGAAAACGGAATGTACTGGACACCAATGATATTTTTCGGGTTCACTGGAAGTAAAATAAAATCCAGAATTTAAATAAGTATTTGTTGTTATTTATATGGAGATATAATATCTTTTTTATGACGATCTTCATATTGTACAGAATATATACGGAGGATAAATTTGGACGAAAAGACGCGTATTGAACTTGAGGCCGCCGCCTTTCGCAGACTGGTTTCTCACCTGAGAGAACATACGGAAGTACAGAATTTAGATTTGATGGACCTGGCCGGATTTTGCCGGAATTGTCTTTCGAAGTGGTATCTCGCTGCTGCGGAAGAGCGTGGTATCAAGATGGATTATGAACAGGCGAAGGAGATCATTTACGGTATGCCTTATTCGGAATGGAAGGAAAAATATCAGAAGGAAGAAAAGAAAGAGATGTGAAAAATAGGGACTAGGGACTAGAGATTGGGATCAAGGATCGGATTAAGATTCGAGAACGTTAACTGAATAGCGGAATGCAAAGAAAACAATCCATTGACCTGATTCCTAGCCCCTAGCCCCTGATC
>JACQHV010000155.1 GCA_016198885.1 Gammaproteobacteria bacterium | reverse complement strand
GGCATACCATTCACCGTCATTATTTTTTAATTTGTAATTAACAGGAATTTCCGTTGTGTCAGTAACTATTGCCGTATCCACTTGCGCGCGCTTGCCGTTGATAGTCTCTTTAAGATACAGGATTTGCTGATTTGAATAGGATTCAATCTTCGTGCGATAGGTGTCTTCCAGATACTGGGAAAAATATTCTACAAAACGTTCTCTTTCTTCTGGCGTCGCCTTTTCCCAGTTGGTCGCAAGAACACTCTGGGACATGGTACGGAAATCAAAACTATCATCTATTACGATGCCAATCCTGCCCCATTGGGTTTCACGATCGAGAGATTGGTCTTTTAAAATTTCTATGACCTTGTCTACTGAATCCTTCACCCGCAAAGTTGGAGTCGCAAATTTTGCTGCTGACAGATTTCCGGTAAAAATAAGGAAAAAAACCAAGTAGAAGATCTTTCTCATTGCGCGCCTGTTTTCAATATTGCCATGGATAGATGATTTTAACGACTATAGCCCGATTCTGTATACGATTATTATGATTATTTATGTCGAAATTACCGGTAATATGCATTGTATTCTATATAATTACGGATTTAATCAGCAACCATAACTGGGACACATTTAATGAATAAAAACAAGATATCCCTTGTGGTTGTATTCTTTATTGCAATCACCTTTTTTTTTATTTTCGACCTGCAAAGTTATTTCACTATTGATTTCTTCCGATCACAGCAGACGGCAATCTCCGGTTATTACAATGTCCACCCACTGAATACGGCCATCATCTTTTTTTTCATTTATGTGGCTATAACCGGTTTGTCCCTGCCTGGCGCCGCCATCATGACACTGATCGGCGGGGCCATATTCGGACTGCTATGGGGGACAGTAATTGTATCCTTTGCATCAACCATCGGGGCAACCATCGCATTCATCAGTTCACGATTTGTTCTCAGGGGTTACGTGCAGGAAAGGTTCTCAAAAAATCTCAAGGCAATCAACAAAGGAATGAAAAAGGATGGGGCATTTTATCTATTCACTTTGCGACTTGTGCCTCTTTTCCCCTTCTTTATTATCAATCTGGTCATGGGGCTGACAACGATACGTGTGATTACTTTTTTTCTTGTCAGTCAGATTGGGATGCTGCCCGGCACAATAGTGTATGTCAATGCAGGTACCCAAATCGCACAGATCGATTCTTTACGTGGAATTTTATCACCCGGTGTGATAATTGCCTTTACCCTGCTTGGTATATTCCCTCTTATTGCAAAAAAAATAGTAGAGATATCCAGGGCCTACCGAGTATATAAAAATTATAAGAAACCCCGGCAATTTGACAGAAATCTGATCGTCATTGGTGCAGGTTCTGCCGGTCTGGTCACCGCCTATATCGCTGCTGCGGTAAAAGCGAAAGTCACATTAATTGAGAAAGACAAAATGGGAGGCGATTGCCTGAATACGGGATGTGTACCATCAAAAACATTGATCCGGTCGGCAAGATTTTTATCCCATAGTCAACGTGCGCAGGAATTCGGTTTCAGGTCTGCTCATGTGGAATTCGACTTTGCAGATGTCATGGAGCGTGTACAAAGAATTATCAGGACGATTGAACCGCACGATTCGATTGAACGTTATACAGAACTGGGGGTTGAATGTATTCAGGGAAAAGCATGGATCAGGACACCCTGGTCTGTTGAAGTGAACGGGCAAACACTGACAACGCAAAATATCGTAATCGCTGCCGGTGCCAGACCTTTTGTACCAGCCATTGCTGGCCTTGATAAAATTATCTATTACACCTCTGACTCTGTCTGGAGTCTGCGTGTCCTGCCTGGGCGTCTGATTGTGCTGGGTGGTGGTCCTGTGGGTTGTGAATTAGTCCAGTGTTTTGCACGATTCGGCAGTCAGGTAACGCAGATTGAGATGTTCTCCCGCCTGTTGTTACGTGAAGACCCGGAAATCTCGGAGATTGTCATGAATAAATTCAAGGAAGAAGGTATTACGGTTTTGACAAATCATACGGCAAAGGAAATCGTCATTGAAAATGGTAAAAAGATACTTGTCTGTGAGTCACAAGGTAAAGATATCCGGATTGAATTCGATACATTGCTTGTTGCCGTAGGCCGCAAGGCCAATACCGAAGGGTATGGACTGGAGGAATTACATATTCCCATGACTCCTCAAGGAACGATAGAAGTCAACGATTACATGCAGACTGTTTATCCGAATATCTATGCCTGCGGCGACGTTGCAGGACCTTATTTGTTTACCCATACGGCAGCCCATCAGGCATGGTACGCATCCGTTAACGCACTGTTCGGTATATTCAGGAAATTCAAGGCGGATTATTCCGTTATCCCCTGGGCAACATTTACCGAACCTGAAATTGCGCGTGTCGGATTGAATGAACAGGAGGCAAAAGAGAAGAATATTGCCTATGAGATAACTACTTATGGAATGGATGATCTTGACCGGGCCATCGCGGATGAAGAGGCCCATGGGCTGGTCAAGATTCTGACTGTTCCCGGCAAGGACAGAATTCTGGGTGTTACCATTGTGGGAGAACATGCTGCTGATCTGATCACCGAATATATCAGCGCCCTGCGCAATAATATCGGACTAAACAGAATACTGGGCACCATACACATCTATCCTACGCTGGCAGAGGCCAATAAATATGCTGCAGGAAACTGGAAAAAGGCGCATGTGCCCGCAAAATTCCTGAAATGGGTTGAGACATATCATAGCTGGCGCAGGGATTAATGATTAATATAATCTCACCACTCAGCATTTCCTTTCCAAACCCACAGGGTCTTCATGAATGATTATTTCAGAATTTGAAAATGCCTTGTGAATTTCAGTTTCAACTTCATCTGATATCTGGTGCGCTTTTACAAGAGTCAGGGTTGGATCCATCTCAAGATGCATCTGTATGAATGTCATATAACCGGATGTCCTTGTGCGCAACTCATGAATATTACGCACCTCCGGATGTGCCAGAGCAATCTTGATAATCCTGTTGCGTTCTTCATCCGGCAATTCCCGATCCATTAACTGATCCAGTGAAACCTTCACTATTTCCCATGCGTTGTATAACACATAGGCTGCCACCCCCAATGCAAACAAAGGATCTGCAATGTACCACTCAAGAAACAGACTCAAGACAAGCGCAACAATAATACTCAGATTAACCAGAATATCACCCACGTAATGCAGGCTGTCTGCCTTAATCGCGATGGAGTGGGCCTTATTGATGACATGACGTTGATAAACCACCAGAGCGATGGTAAGAAGAGTTGAGATCACCATGACAGCAAGTCCCAGGGTGCCATGCTCAATCACACGTGGATTAAATAAACGGTCGCCTGATTCAACGATGAGAAACAATGCCGATCCGGCAATAAAAGCGGATTGCGCCAGGCCGGCAAGTGGTTCGGCCTTGCCATGACCGAACCGATGTTCATCGTCCGCAGGGACAAGGGCCTGTCGAATCGCAATTAAATTTACAAATGAAGCTGCAACGTCGAGCAAAGAATCAATCAAACTTGCCAGCAAGACAACAGAGTGCGTTGCCAGATAGGCGACAAGTTTAATTACTATCAGGATAGAGGCAATAATAACCGAGGCATAACTGGCATTCCGGACAAGCCCGTTATTCATCTCATCAGCTACGCTTTTTTGCTCCATCACCAAAGCCTGTTTCCTCAAAATTATCCCTGATTAATGCATTATATGTAAAATTCGATAAAAATATTCACCCCTGTTTTACCCAAGGATAAGAAATGATGAAATATCAATATGATTTATTTGTAATCGGTGCAGGCTCAGGCGGTGTCCGTGCCGCACGCATGTCTGCGGGTTTCGGTGCCAAAGTTGCAATTGCGGAAGACCGTTATCTTGGCGGCACATGTGTCAATGTTGGTTGTGTGCCAAAAAAGCTTCTGGTCTACGCCTCGCATTTTGGCGAAGAATTTGAAACAGCACGGGGATTCGGCTGGAAGGTTGGAAATATCCGTTTTGACTGGCGACATCTAATAGAGAATAAAAACACTGAAATTAAACGGCTGAATGGCGTGTACCAGAAAGTTCTCGATAGTAACGGTGTTACTACAATCATTGGCCGTGCAACACTGGTGGATAACAACACTGTCAGAATCAATGGGGAAGATATCACTGCTGAACGTATATTGATATCGACCGGCGGTTGGCCCAGTGTACCGGATTTTCCGGGCAAAGAGCATGTCATTACCTCCAACGAGGCCTTTTTTCTCGATACATTGCCGGACAGGATTATCATTGTGGGCGGAGGTTATATCGCCGTTGAATTCGCAGGCATATTCCATGGAATGGGCGTCGATACTACGTTGGTTTATCGCGGTCCTTTATTTTTACGTGGTTTTGATCATGATCTACGCGAAATACTTTCAGAAGAAATGCGCAAGAAAGGCATCAAACTGGAATTTAATACCAATATTAAAGGCATCGATAAAAATGATGACGGATATACCGCACATCTCACCAATCAGCAATCACTATTCACCGATTTAATCATGTACGCCACAGGCCGGCGTCCGAACACTTCCAATATCGGCCTGGAAAAAACGGATGTGAAACTCAATGACGATGGGGCCATTGTTGTTAATGACAAGTATCAGTCCACTGATCCTTCTATCTATGCCATCGGTGATGTAACCGATCGAATCAATCTGACACCTGTGGCTATTGCAGAAGGAATAGCGCTGGCAAAATCATTGTTCGGAAATCAACCGGCAAAAGTGGATTATTCAGGCATTCCCACTTGTATCTTCAGTCAACCCAATCTGGGCACGGTTGGACTGACAGAAGAAGAGGCAAGGGAAAAATATGGCGAGATTGAAATCTACAAAACCAGGTTCACGCCCATGAAACTTTCTCTTACAGACAGCAATGAAAAAACATTCATGAAACTGATTGTGGACAGAAAATCTGATCGTGTTGTCGGTGCACATATGATTGGTCCAGATGCCGGCGAGATTATTCAGGGGATTGCTATCGCCATAAAGGCAGGCGCTACCAAGGCTATCTTTGATGCAACTATCGGTATTCATCCCACCGCCGCAGAAGAATTCGTCACCATGCGTGAATCCGTTGGAGAATGACGTATGAAAATTCATGTTCTTGTTATTTTGCTAACGACCATAACCCTGCCCCATTTTCATGCGAAATACGGCTAATATGAGGTATTAATTGAGATTGAGAGTGGTAATATATTGGCTGACTGGCGATTGGCCGCAGAACAGAAACCGTTCAACAAAATTGAACCTTTGGAGTAGTTTAATGACACCGCAACTAATAGATGCCCGGTACATCCGGAATTACAGGGTATGTCTCAAGTTTTCGGACGGTACGGAAGGTGAGATTGATCTGGGTAACGAGCTGTGGGGTGAGGTATTCGAACCTCTGAAAGACCTCAATCAGTTTCGTCAATTACAAGTACATCCCGAATTAAGGACTCTCACTTGACCTGGCGGTGCTGATTTTACCCCGGAATTTTTATATGAAAAGTTGCGCCCTAATAAATCATTCAAAAAAACTGCAAGCAGTGGCTAAGTCAAAGTAGCCATGCCATCGGTCCTCATGGCTTCCGTGCCATCGTCCTCGACAGCAAAGGCAATCGAATCGCATTACACTCCACGACTGATGCCTGACGGAAGTAAACAGTGCTATCATCGGAATATGAAATCAAAAAACACTGATCCTTTAGATTCACTCCGTAGTAAAAAAGACAAGCGTCTTTCCTGGGAAGACACATTCAAGGAAATGGCACGGAAGAACGAGGATTTCAGCGACTTCAACATCACCATTGGAGATGGTCTCGATCCCAAGGACAAGTGGTGAGGCGCGCTTACGAATTGCCTAAGTGTCTCATGAAAGAGTAAAATTAGAATTTGAGGTAAAACTAAATGACTCACCAATTTGATGTAGTTGTTGAAAGAGATTCCGCAGGTTACTTTGTAGCCTCGGTTCCCGCTCTTCCCGGTTGCCATACACAGGCCAAATCTCTCGATAAGCTCATGGAACGCGTTCGTGAAGCAATCGAGTTATGCATGGAAGTCCAAGGAAAGGATAGTGAAAATCTGGATTTTGTTGGGGTCCAGCGAGTCACTGTGAGGGCATAATTGCTCTGCCCAGCGTCACCGGTAAGCGATTAATCGCCGCCCTTAAAAAAGCTGGGTTTCAAGTTATCCGGATCAAAGGCAGCCATCATTTCCTCCGTCATGCAGATGGCCGCACGACTATTGTGCCAGTACACTCGGGTGAAACAATAGGTCCCGGACTATTCGCAAAGATCCTCCGCGATTGTGAGCTCAGTCGAAAGCAGTTTCAAGACCTTCCGT
>JACQHV010000148.1 GCA_016198885.1 Gammaproteobacteria bacterium | reverse complement strand
TAAAGCTTGCCAAGAACCTAAATATTGACATGCAAATCGAGGCGCTAAGTGAAAGTTTCGCCTCCGCCGAACGCGCCGGCATTGATCCCGATTCTTTCTTCCAGGTTCTGAGAAACAACACCGCCTGGAACAATCTGAGTGAGATCAAGGAACCAAAATTCCGGCAACGGGAATTCTCGCCGCAATTCTCCGTCAAAAATATGCTGAAGGACGTCAGGCTTGCACTCACGACTGATAAAACGGACAGCGGTTTACCGCTATTGACCGCCGTGGAATCAATTTATACAAATGCTGAAAGAGCGGGATACGGTGATGATGACATGATTGCCCTGTTTAAATTACTCAATAAAAAGTGATAAGTTACAAGTCACAAACTACAAGAAATAAATCATTAGACAAAATGATTGATATTACAGTAAAAATGATAAATAGAATTTTTATTTGTGTTGTTACATGTTTATTACTGATTCCCACAACCAATTCTGCAGAAGATATCGCTGCATTGCTTGACAAGGCAATTACAGGTCAGCATCGCGAACAGAATAATAGCGCACGCGATATTTACCGGCACCCAAAGGAGACATTACAGTTTGTTGGCCTGCAACCCGATATGCATGTACTTGAGATATTGCCGGGCAAGGGCTGGTATACCGAAATACTGGCGCCTGTATTAAGAGATAATGGTGAACTGGCTGTCGCAAGCTTCGGCGCTGATTATCCAGTGGAATTTCTCTCCAATATGCACAAGGAATTCATCATAAAGCTTGGGGCAAATCCACAGGTATATGACAAGGTCATTGTGACGATATTTCATACAAAAGAATATCTGGACACCATTGCGGATAACTCAATGGATATGGTGGTGACATTCCGCAATACTCACAACTGGATCAAAGATGGAGTAGCGGAAGAGATTTATAAGGCCTTCTTCCGCGTTACCAGGCCGGGCGGAATTCTCGGCGTTGAACAACACCGGGCCAAGCCGGGAAGTGATCCATTGACAAGCGCAAAAAACGGTTATGTGCCTGAGGCCTATCTGATCGAACTGGCGGAGAAGTCCGGTTTCAAATTAATTGCAAAGAATGAAATCAATGCCAATCCAAAAGACACCAAAGATCATCCTGAAGGTGTCTGGACACTACCGCCCACCTACCGGCTGGGTGACAAGGACAAGGAAAAATATACGGCCATCGGCGAAAGCGATCGCATGACACTCAAATTTATCAAACCTGAATAGGAAAGACGTTTGCAATTATCAAAAATTTTTCTTCTGCTCGGTAGTCTGAATGCCCTGCTCGCCGTACTTTTAGGGGCCTTTGGAGCGCATGGACTGAAAATGCGTCTTACTGAAGACATGTTGGCAATATTTAATACCGGTGTGCATTATCACTTCTATCATGCACTTGGTATCATTGCTGTCGGTCTTATTGCACTAAACTTGCCTCCCTCAGTCTGGTTTAAATGGTCCGGCTGGCTGATGTTTGCCGGCATAGTATTGTTTTCCGGCAGTCTCTATGTATTAAGCATTACGAATCTGCGCTGGCTCGGTGCGATTACACCCTTCGGCGGCACAGCATTTATTTTTGCATGGTTGATCCTGGCGATTGGTATATTGAAATCGTAATCAAAACATTACAAGGAACCCTTTGGGAATAAAATCCTGGACCACATCCACCGGTTGGAATCACACAGGCCAGAACGAACATGTTCAGGACTTCCATATGCCACTCGCCTCCCGCATCTCACGATATAAAATGTTCTGAGTTGTTTACACTTCTATCTGAGTCTGCTGATAACATTCATAAATGCGTTTATGATCAGAAAGATTCTGACTATGATATAGGTACGGTTTTCCCGGATAAGAAAAATAATGCAACAGAACAATAAATCATTTGCGGACAGATTGCGCAGCGGTGAGTTATTAATTGGCTGCCTGGTCAGTCTCAACTCACCTGCAATCACAGAGATCCTTGCTGAAGCCGGGTTTGACTGGCTGTTTATAGACACTGAGCATGGGGCGTTCAATCCGGAACAGGCCCAGTCCATGTTACAGGCTGCGGGCCAATGTCCATGTGTAATCCGCCTTCCTTCAGGAGATGAAATATGGATCAAGAAGGCACTCGACATTGGCGCTGCCGGGATTATCGCGCCGCAAGTCCATACACCTGAGCAGGCAAAACAGATTGTTCAATATTGCAAATATTCGCCTGAAGGGTCCCGTGGTGTGGGTATCGGCCGTGCGCATAAATACGGCATGGCATTTGAGGACTATATCAATGCCGCAAATAAACAAACGGCCGTTATACTTCAGGCAGAAAGCCAGCAGGCAATAGATAATATTGAATCGATTGCAAATATCGCGGGTGTTGACGCCATCTTTATCGGTCCCTATGACCTCTCAGCCAGCCTGGGCTGTATTGGAAAAGTTTCAGACCCAAAAGTCAGGGAAGCCATCAACAAAGCAGCGAATTCATGCCAGCGGGCAGGCATTAGACTCGGTATCTTTGGCGTCAGTACAGACGCTGTAAAACCCTATATTGAAAAAGGTTTCACATTGATTACCGTGGGTGTGGATACATTGTTTGTGATTAAATCTGCTAAAGAAATATTGGCGGAATGCCGTGGTTAAGAAATCTGCAATGAGTCTGAGCACGTTAAATACCATACTCACCACTGCGCCCTTGATAATTCAGGGTGCGACCAAACTTTTCAAGATCATCAAGATGAGAGGTGAATCCGGGGATAAAGACGATAATATTCCATCCACCCTTGATGGGTTAAAAAAGGAGATCAGCCATATTCATTCACAGCTTGATGCGCATAATGAATCCGATCTTGAACAGATCAAACTGATTGAAGAGCTCGCAAAGCAGAACGAGATGCTTGCGGGTTCATTGAAAAAATCAGTGCGACAATTAAATGTTATCTCCGCTGTTTCACTTATTGCCTTGTGTTTCAGTCTTTTTATGATTTTGTATATTCTCAGCAATTAATCTTCCCTTCTGTGTTACTCACAATAACCATTGTATTTACACTACTCCAGGTTGTTTTTACATTTTTGCTTTTTATAACCAGTGTTCATGGCCCTAATTCACTTCCCTCTTTCGCCATTATCTGGCTGGGACTGACACAGCTGGTCATATGGTTAAGTCATGGGAAATTCAGAAAAGGCGATAAAATATATATGGCCTTGTATCAAATTATCATAGGTCTTGTTACAACTGGTACAGGACCCGGCGTATTTTTTATCGCTGAAAAATATGATGCTTACAAATGGAATTTCAGGATGGAAAATACGAAGATATATGACGTCCGTGATGAATTATTGTTAACTGAAGACGGTAATCCTTTCGGTATTCAATTCTCATTTAAGGCAGAGTTTCCAGAGACAAACTATTACTACATCTCCCCGTTATTAAGACCGCAGATTAATCCATCCGGCAGGAAGCCGTATCCCAATGATATGCGTGTATTGAATTTCTCGGCGAACCCTCCACTCAAGCGTGAATATTACTTCAAGAAAGGTGTTGTTTATGACATTGTATTCGAAATGGTACCTGGTTATTTATGGAATAATCCTCAACCTCGGCCGGTAAAAAACAAACTGAAAGCAAAATTCTGTATGCAGTACCCCATTGAAAATGTCCAAACCCTGACACGCAATGAATTTGAGGCGATTATTACCAATGATATCCCGGATAAATATGAGACCATGCTTCACGGTACAACCTATGGTGATTACCATTCAGGCAAAGGTCTTGCCTATACTCTTAATGAATATAATCCCCATGATTTCTATACTACCTACAAGAAAAATCAAATAGAGGAATGCAAATCCTATCAACCGGCTGGTTGAAACTTATCGAATCAATTGATGGAAAAGGTCTACAGTTCAGAGAATCTCATCATGGCAGGTCATGTCAAAAGCCTGCTTGAATGCAGTGGCATCGCCTGCATGATTAAAAACCTGAATCTGTCCTCGGGTATTGGTGAACTTCCCCCTGTTGAATGCTGGCCCGAAGTCTGGGTAATCAATGACGAAGATTATGATGAAGCCATGGAAATCGTAAATGCTGCAATAACAGATGAACAACCATCCAATACATGGTGGACATGTGCCTGTGGTGAAACAATAGAAGGCCAATTTACTACATGTTGGTTATGCGGTACTGAAAGACCGGATAGATAATATCATGTATTGGACGCTGTGCAGGTTGTTGAACATCTACGGCAAGATCACCACACTTCCACCCCTGTCCGTCGTTTATTTCATGGTCTTCAAGCCGGTGTGAATATTCAGGAAATTTTTTCCGATCCGTCACAATATATTACTGTATTGACCGGTGCGGGCATCTCTGCCGAAAGCGGTATTCCAACTTTCCGTGGACCCGAAGGATACTGGACCATCGGATCAACCAATTATCATCCGCAGGAGATGGCGACATATGCAATGTTCCGCCGGCAACCGGATGAGGTCTGGAAATGGTATCTCTACCGGTTAAGTGTGTGTCGTCATGCAGAACCCAATACCGGACATTTTACCCTTGTCGAGATGGAAAAACAGCTGGGTGATCGATTCACACTCATCACCCAGAACGTTGACAATCTGCACCTGCGCGCTGGAAGCAGCCCGGAAAGAACATTTCAGATCCATGGCAATGTATATTTTATGCGTTGCATTAATGAATGCCGTGAAAAACTCTACCCCCTGCAAGCCGAAATTCTTCCCAGAGAAAAAAATCAGGATTTATCAAAAAAAGACAGGAAACTGTTATCCTGTCCGGATTGTGGCTCAAGGACGCGGCCGCACGTTCTGTGGTTTGATGAATGCTATGATGAACATTACTTTAAATATGAAAGTTCAATACGAGTGACTGAAAAAACTGATTTACTGATCATCACCGGCACTTCCGGCGCAACCACCTTGCCCAACCTCATTGCCTCTATTGTCTACCGGAAGGTAAAGACAATAATTGACATTAATACCGAGAAAAACCCCTTCACTGAACTGGCGCTGAATAGCCCTGGCGGCGAATTCCTGAAAATGTCCAGTTCTGAGGGACTTGCCAGAATGCTCGCGATTATGAAAAATTAGTTCATTTGTATTATGAATTAACGGGGTGTGCTTTGTAAAAAGCACAGAGATTGCCAAAAAATAACGACAACGCAAACAAGAATGAATAAAAGAAAGCTATCTTTCATGTTCATGTTGCTGGGCGCAACTCTATTTTTTACTGCCTTCAGCGTGAGTGGTCTCGAAATTGAATCCCGGATACCACAGGAAATCAGAAGTATATTTTCTCGATACAAGTTACCACTCGACTCCTTCAGTCTTTACATCAAGGATATCGATTCAGCGCAGCCGTTGCTGGATTTTAATGCGGATACCGCGCGTAATCCTGCCTCAGTAATAAAATTACTGACAACATTCGCGGGACTGGAACTGCTTGGACCATACTACACCTGGGAAACACGTTTTTATCTGGATGGCGTACTTGAAAACAACCGGTTAATGGGAAATTTAATCCTGCAGGGCGGTGGCGATCCTCTGCTGGTAGAGGAAACCTTCTGGCACATTTTATATAATCTGCATGCCAGGGGATTAAAACATATCGACGGGGATCTGGTTATTGATAACAGTCTGTTCGAAAAAGAAGCAGGATCAACCGGAGATTTTGACAACAAACCCTATCATGCCTATAACGCATTCCCCGACGCGGCACTGATCAATTTCCTTGCGCATCAATTCGTATTCATTCCCCAGAATGACAGAGTCCTTATCTATGCTGATCCGCCTGCAGATAATCTGCAAATCCGGAATAATGTACGGTTAACAACAGGGACTTGCAGAAGCCAGCACAGTCTGGTCAGTATGAACGTTACTATGCAGAGCGCGCAGATAATTACCGAGTTCAGCGGCAATTATCCCGCCTCCTGCGGTGAACAGACACTGACACGTGCAGTGATTCCCGGTGATCAATATCTTTATGGAGTATTCAAATCGTTATGGGAAGATCTGGGCGGGACCATTTCAGGCACTTACAGGAACGACACAATATCAGATAAGGCTCAACTTTTTTACGTCGAGAAATCAAAACCTCTGAGTGAGATCATCATGTATATCAACAAGTTCAGTAATAACATCATGGCGCGACAATTATTACTGACGATCGGCCACGAAATGAATGGCGCGCAGGGGACCAAACTATTGGGAAGTCAGGCCATCGAAACCTGGTTACAGCAGAATGGCATAAACACATCTCAACTCATCATTGATAATGGCTCCGGCCTGTCGCGGGATACCCGGATTACCGCCCGCACACTCGGCCAACTGCTGGAACATGCCTGGCGCAGCCCTTATCAACCGGAATTTCTTGCCTCCCTGCCGATTGCGGGCAAAGACGGCACCATGCGCAAACGGTTAAACGGCGGTATTCCCCCCGGAAAAATCCGGATTAAAACCGGACTAATCAATGACGTCAGATCGATGGCCGGTTATGTGCATAGCCAAAATGACAATCACTATATTGTCGTCTCCCTGCAAAATTATCCTGGCATACAAAATTATGCAGGAACATTAATACAGGATGAAATATTGAAATGGTTGTATGAGCAGTGACGTGCAGGGATGCACTAACGTCGCGGGGGAATGGAGGTCCAAGAGCGACGAGTGATTTATATGCTTGTTCTATTTATAATTAATTAACTTGGGAGTAAAATTCTGCTCAAACCGAAATTCTTAGGTGGCGCCATGAGTGAAGTAGAGCAGCTTGAGCAACATATCCAAAACCTCTCCACGGAAGATCTTGCCAAATTCCGTGCGTGGTTTACTGATTTTGACTCACACACCTGGGATGAACAGATTGCCACTGATTTAAAGGCTGGCAAACTGGATCTTCTTATCTCAGAAGCTCTGGCCGAACATAAGGCCGGGAAGACCCGAGAGCTTTGAAGCATCACGCTTCGTCTCGTTTCTGGACGCTTTATAATTCCCTCCCTAATGATGTCCGCACGCTTGCGGATAAAAATTATATTCTGCTTAAAAACAATCTACGACATCCATCGCTTCAACTAAAACGAATAGAGAAACTCTGGTCAGTGCGAATTGGAGATCACTACCGCGCGCTGGGTGTAGACACAGATGATGGCATCCTGTGGATATGGATTGGGACCCATGCTGAGTACGACAAACTCACAGGCTAATAAAAACTATAGAACTATAGAAGAACAAATCGCAAGGCGACAAAAAATGAGCAAATTATCTTCTTCCAAATTTAACTTGTTTTTATATGTGTGGGCGCTTCTCTATTCTGGATGATCAAAAAAAGCTGGCCGAACATTTCGGCTTGGATCATGTGGCTGAATATAAAACCAGTTATAACGTCACACCATCAAGCGATATTCCCATTGTTCGACTGAAAGACCAGGAAAAAGAACTGGTCACCTGTCACTGGGGCTTGATACCCCACTGGGCGAAGGACACCAAATTCCAGCCCATCAATGCCAAGGCAGAAACCGTGGCATCAAAACCCTTTTTCAGATCGGCCTTCAAACACAACCGCTGCCTGATCCCTGCCAATGGTTTCTATGAATGGAAAGGGGCAAAGGGCCACAAGCAACCGTATTATTTCAAACTCAAGGATGCCGAACTGTTTGCCTTTGCGGGTCTCTGGGACCATTGGGAAAGCCTGGACAAGACGATAGAAAGCTGCACCATCATTACTACATCAGCAAACGCTGTCATGGCGCCGATACACAACCGCATGCCGGTCATACTCGCCCTCAATCACTATGCTGCGTGGTTACATGAAGGCCCAAAAGAACTGCTTACACCCTACGCGGGAGTAATGATCTGCTACCCGGTCAGTAGCCGCGTGAATAGTCCGAAAAACGATGGAAAAGATTTGGTGGAACCATTGTCAAAATGAAGTACAAGGATGATGTACACGGATGATATGCATGGATGCATGAATGTCGCGATGATGGACGACTCACATGGACGTGTTAGTGCCGCGGAAAGCATGGACGACATACATAGATGTATTTAGTGTCGCGAGAGGACAGGAGTCCGAAGCGACTGTTGAGAGCGGCCGTGCATGGCAGATTTTTGCTCCTGCAAAATCTGCACTTCCACCATCCTTGGCGGTCGAGCGAAGAATCTTTTAACCTTAAATAAATC
>JACQHV010000154.1 GCA_016198885.1 Gammaproteobacteria bacterium | reverse complement strand
GTCAATGCCTTCGCCTTGCCAGGGGGTTATATCTATATCACACGTGGCCTGATGAGCTACCTGAATACTGAGGCCGAATTGGCCGCAGTACTGGGACATGAGATTGGTCACGTTACGGCCCGGCATTCAGTCAGACAATACAGCGCAACCCAGCTTGCCAATATCGGCGCCACCCTGGGTGCGATCTTCATACCGGGCATGAATGCCGCAGGCAATCAGTTAATTCAGGTTTTCGGCACTGCCCTGTTACGCGGTTACGGGCGGGAGCATGAACTGGAGGCGGATCAACTTGGCGCGGAATATCTGGCGCGCAGTAATTACAGGCCGCAAGCAATGCTGGATGTCATTCGTGTTCTTAAAAACCAGGAATTGTTTGAAACCCAGGCGGCCAGGGCTGAAGGCAGGGAACCCCAGATCTATCATGGCCTGTTTTCCACACACCCTGACAGTGATACCCGTCTGCAGGAAGTCATCGCCAGCGCTGACAAATACCAGAATACGGCATCTGCCTTTACCGGCAGGGAGGTCTACATGGACATGATGGACGGCCTGGTGTTCGGTGACAGCCCGGAACAGGGTATTGTGCGTGGTCGAAATTTCCATCATGAAAAACTGGGCTTCAGTCTCCAATTACCACATGGCTGGAACGTAATGAACCACCCGGACCGCCTGATCGTCACTGCCCCAAACGGTGTGGCAATGATGCAACTTGGTGTGGAAGATATCAATCAACGCATTTCGCCGAGGGATTTCATGCAGACCCGTCTTGGATTGAGAAATCTCAGCAATGATCAACCCCTGAATATACACGGTTCCGATGCTCATACCGGGCTTGCCCCTGTTAATACAAGCAATGGTGAGCGAACGGGACGTTTTACAGTGATCTATTTCAACAATCAGGCCTATATCCTGGTTGGAGTCGCCAGAGACCGCAAGGCAGCGGCTGAATTCGACAGATATTTCCTGGAAACCGCGCAAAGTTTTCATGCGATAACCGACAACGAACGTATTTTGGCAAAACCGTTGCGTCTGAAAACCATTGTGGCGGACAGTAATACCACCTTCGCTGCACTGGTACAGACCTCACCTCTGGAAAATTATTCAGAAGAGAAACTTCGGTTAATTAACGGAATGTTCCCGAAAGGCGAGCCACAGGCGGGTATGCTGTTAAAGGTCGTCGAATAGACCCCTTTTATGATTTACTTAAGCAAAAAGTTAGACGATCATTTTAATCCCGTTTCTAATCAAAATTATTTAAGCCATTGCCATAATTGTTAATCAATCCTTATCCACATATTTTGTGGATAACTTTGTGGATGAAATGAGTACATATGGCGTTGTCCGGCATATTCAGTATAATCATTACAAATTAGTTAAAAATTAACCAATTCTTATTTCATCATATATTTCAATAGGTTGTACCAGTCTATCTGGTTTACAGCAAGATGTTAAGGATCACTAACGTCGCATGCCTTATCAGCAATAATGATTGTGTATAAAAAGACCGATAGCTGCTAATGACAGTACAAAAATTGAACTTTTCCGGTTATCATTGATCATATAAAAATACAAAATATTTCCCGTTTTTCCTCCCAAGAACGGGAATGAAGAACCCCGGTCTCCCCAGCCGGGTATATTTGGCCCCGGTATGCCCTCCCTCCCCTTGTGACATCCGGGGCAATTTTTTTATTTATCCCCCGGTAATTTAATCCACACAGCCCTATCCCTGTTTGAGCCAGTTATCCAATATTTGTCTTGCCTCCTCCAGCCCCACGAGTTTTATAGCGGAGAATAGCTGCACGGTTATCTGTCCTTGTGCACACTGTTTGCGGATTGTCTGCAATACCTTTATACCCGCTTGACGAGACAATTTGTCGGCCTTGTTTAACAGAATATGCACACGCATATCCGCCGCCTGACACCAATCCAGTATCCGCTTATCAAACGCCGTCAGCGGATAACGGATATCCATGATCAGGATGAGGCCGCTTAATGATTGTCTGCCTTCAAAATAACCATTCAGGATAACGAACCAATGCTGTTTCATCTTTGCCGATACCCGTGCATACCCGTAACCCGGCAGGTCAACCATGCGGACACAGGGTTCAAGTTCAAAAAAAATCAATTGCTGGGTTCGACCTGGTGTTTTACTGGTACGGGCGAGATGGCGATTCCCCGCAATCGCATTGATGACGCTTGATTTTCCAACATTGGATCGTCCGGCAAATGCCACTTCCACACCCCGATCCACGGGGAGCTGGGCAAGAGTATGTGCACTCAGCAAAAATCTGGCCTTGTTAAATCTGTTTTTGACAATATTAATCCTGCCACCGTGACTCATTTTTTTGCTCCCATGGTTAACCCTGTCTTGATTGCGTACCGGCAATACCAGTGTTACTGTTTCGCTTTAATTATTAACTAACTATAAGTGGGTAGTGGGTCAGTTTAATTTTTCGAACCCATCTCCTGTCATTTCGAAGGAGCGTGGCGACTAAGAAATCCTGTTGTAATATACAGAAAAGATTTCTCGGCCGCTCGGTTGCTGCTCCCGGCGCAACTCT
>JACQHV010000153.1 GCA_016198885.1 Gammaproteobacteria bacterium | reverse complement strand
GGTAAAGGCGGTACGTGTCACCATATCCCAGATCGACTGCAAGTATTCATAATGTCTGAGACTGATTGCGGAATGTGTCAGTCCAATCCAGATCTTTCCGTTGTTGTTTTTGATTTTCCGGGCGAGGGCGCAATCGTCGATCAAACATTCTTTGAGACTGCCAAATCCACCAATCTCTGAAAGTGCCGAAGTTTTTATTAAAATACATCCGCCTGCTGCTGCTGCAACATATCGTGAAGTCGAATTCGATAGTTGGAAGGGATAAAGCAATTTATAGAAAAAGATGAATGCCGGTATCAACAACTTTTCCCAGAAATACTTCATCCTGAGACATGCCATTAAAGAGATCATGTCTAACTGTTCCCTGTTGAGTTTTGATAATAATTTTGCGATGGTTCCGGGTTGTAAACGGATGTCAGCATCCAGCAGGAGTATAAGATCGGTATTAACCAGATGACGCCCTTGTTCAAGCGCCCATAATTTTCCAGTCCAGCCGTCTGGATTATTATTTCCATTGATGATTTGAAGATTTTCAAACTCTTTTTGTCTTGCTGTTTCAACAGTATCATCAGCCGATTGATCGTCAATCAGGATGATCCTGAGTCCCTGTCCTTGTTTCAAGAGAGCATCCAGGGTGTCAGCAATGACAAGCTGCTCATTACGTGCCGGGATCAATACTGTGATGCAGGAGAGATCAAGCTGCAACGATGGATCGGCATCCAGTGATTCGCGTGTGCTCCAGGGACGCCACGGCAGGATCAGAATGATCGTCCACACAATAAAACCGGGGAGAGCCAGCAGGCTCCAGTCCATCAGGCAACGTGTTTGTTTCTGTTGGAAGAATGGGCGGGTTGCTTCTGTCCAGAGACCAGCACGGGTTTTGGCAGGGGCTCTACTTTGTAAAGTATCGGTAATTCCGGCGCCATGGGACCTTGTGTACGCGGGCCATTCAGGGAAACACGTAATGCTGTCCAGGGCCGTTTGAAGGTATCTTCAACGGCTGTCGCCTCATATCCACAATGAACCATACAGTTGTCGCATTTCGGATTGCGCCCGGTACCGTAATTTTCCCACATTGTGTCATTCATTAATCCTTCGAAAGTAGGCGCATAACCTTCTCCAACCAGCAGATAACAGGGTTTCTGCCAGCCGAATACATTGCGGGTTGGATTACCCCAGGGTGTGCATGAATAGGTTTGATTCCCTGCCAGGAAATCGAGATAGAGTGAAGACTGGTTGAATTTCCACTTTTTGCCCTTGCCCAGCCTGAAAATATTTCTGAAAAGTTGTTTGCTTTCTTTTCTCTTCAGGAAGACATCCTGACGGGGGGCGCGTTCATAGCTGTAGCCGGGTGATATGGTAACGCCTTCAACACCCAGTGCAGTAGCCATATCCATGAATTCTGCCACTTCCTCGGCAGATTCACCCTGGAAAAGTGTGCAGTTGATAGTCACCCGAAAGCCCCGCACCCTGGCATCTTTGATAACATCGATACATTTATCAAACACACCTGTACGGCATACGGAAGTATCATGGCGTTCACGATTTCCATCAAGGTGAATGGAAAAAGTCAGATAGGGTGATGGAGCATAATCGTCCATGCGGCGTTCAAGTAACAGTGCGTTCGTACAAAGGTACACGAATTTCTTTTTATTAATGTAACCTTCGACAATCCTCGGCATCTCGTTATGAATAAGCGGTTCACCACCGGCGATAGAGACGACAGGCGCGCCGCACTCATCAATGGCCGCCATGCAGTCCTCGTAACTGAGGCGTTTATCAAGTATCTCATCGGGATAATCAATCTTGCCGCATCCGGCACAAGCAAGATTGCAACGGAACAAGGGTTCCAGCATCAAAACGAGGGGATAGCGTTTTTCACGCCTGATCTTTTTGCCAATAATATATCTGGCAACGCGATATTGTTGGATCAAAGGGACGCCCATTAATTTACCTTTTGTGTTATTTCAGGCACCCTGTGCCCAAATTGTCCTTAAATTCCCCATAAAATGAGTAAGATAAAGTAAGCCCGTACAAATGTACAGCACGGATTTATCTATATATAACAGCTTTTTTTGATTATGCTATAGATAGGAGTTTCATGCAGTTTCTTGCAAGGCTTTTCAGGCAATCAGATAATAATAAATTTCTATATCTTTCTTGCTGAATGACGAATCATCCAATTAATACACCCATACTGGACAGGATCCATTCTCCGGCAGACTTGCGCCGACTGCCGGAGTCAGAATTAATTCCCCTGGCAAAGGAATTACGCGAGTTTCTGTTGCACTCTGTCAGCCAGAGCGGCGGGCATTTTGCGGCAAGCCTGGGGGCAATGGAACTGACCATCGCCCTGCATTATATCTTTAATACGCCGGAGGACCGGCTGGTATGGGACGTGGGACATCAGGCCTATGTGCATAAGATCCTGACGGGGAGGCGTGATCGCCTGCACACCATCCGTAAATGGCAGGGCCTTGCGCCTTTCCCCAAGCGTGATGAGAGTGAATATGACACCTTTGGTGTAGGGCATTCGAGCACATCTATCAGTGCCGCAGTCGGTATGGCTATAGCAGCAAAACAGATGGGCAGTGATCGCAAGGTGGTGGCGATTATTGGCGACGGGGGTATGACCGCCGGCCTCGCCTTCGAGGCGTTGAACCATGCCGGTGATCTGGGCATTAACCTGCTGGTGATTCTCAATGACAATGACATGTCGATATCTCCCAATGTCGGTGCTCTGTCAAACCGGTTTGCCCAGATACTGTCCGGCAAGATTTACACCACGGTCAAAAAGGGCAGTAAAAAGGTGCTCTCAAAGATGCCGACAGCATGGGAACTGGCGCGCCGTGCGGAGGAACATGTCAAGGGATTGATTGTTCCCGGTACTCTGTTTGAGGAATTCGGTTTTAATTATATCGGCCCGGTTAATGGCCATGACCTGCCCACACTGTTGACCACGATACGTAATATCAATGAACTGGAAGGGCCTCAATTTCTGCATATCATTACCAAAAAAGGCAAGGGTTATGCCCCGGCCGAGGAAGACCCGGTCAAATACCATGGCGTCACACCATTTGATCCACAACAGGGTATCGTCCCTTCAGGCAAACCAGGCAAACCGACCTACAGCAAAATCTTCGGTGACTGGATATGTGATATGGCGGCGATGGATCCGCGAGTGGTTGCGATCACACCGGCCATGCGCGAAGGTTCAGACCTCGTGCGTTTCTCCAAGGAATATCCGGATCGCTATTTTGACGTCGGCATTGCCGAGCAACACAGTGTCACAGTCGCAGCCGGTATGGCCTGTGACGGATTGAAACCTGTTGTCGCGATTTATTCAACATTCCTGCAGCGCGGCTACGATCAGGTCGTGCACGATGTCGTCAACCAGAAACTGCCGGTGCTGTTTGCGATCGATCGCGCGGGACTGGTCGGTAATGACGGTCCGACACACAACGGTTCCTATGATATTTCATTCCTGCGTTGTCTGCCCTACATGGTGGTGATGGTGCCTGCGGACGAGAATGAATGCCGGCAGATGCTCTACACCGGTTTCATGCTGGATCAACCCGCTGCGGTGCGTTATCCACGCGGCAGTGGGCCGGGTATGGAAGTACAGAAAGAGATGACTGCGCTGCCCATCGCTAAAGCACAGCTGCGACGTAAAGGTAAGCGCATCGCGATCCTTTCGTTTGGCGTGGTGCTGGATATCGCGCTTGCCGCCGCCGAGGAACTCGACGCAACAGTCGTCAATATGCGTTTCGTGAAACCCATCGATGAGGAAATGATCCTGCAAATGGCGCAGACACACGATCTGCTCGTGACGATTGAGGACAATGTCGTACAAGGTGGCGCCGGAAGTGCTGTCAATGAAACATTGGCAGCACATAGTGTTACTCACCCTGTCATCAATTACGGCCTGCCGGATCGTTTAATACAGCATGGTTCACGTGAGGAGATGCTGAAAGATGCCAGAATTGACAAGGAAGGTTTGCTCGAATTTATCCGTAAATATGATCAGAAAACCGTATTGGATAAAAAAATAAAAAGTGCATAAAAACGAATTTTTCCTATTCCCCATTATCCTGAAATATCTAAATATTAATTAAGGAAACTCTGAATAAACCCCGATTTATTCGCAGTTGTCATTCCGGCGAATCCCGTATCGGAGTACGGGACAGGCGCCGGAATCCAGTTAAATAATCAGTTGCTGGATGCTGGTTGGAATTTATACCCGGAGGAGGGTGCCGGCATGACGGCTAATGTACTTACTCAGAGGTTTTCTGACTGTGGTTGGCCCTCCGGTGGGTAATTAGTGATGGGTAAATAGTTATTGGTAACAAATCACTAATTACTGATCACCAGTCACTGACTATTGCGCTATCCTGCTTTGCAGGAAATGGCATACGGAGGGACCAGAACTGGATAATGTTGCTCAAGAGGAAGCTACCATGAAAACGTTCACGAAATATTTTCTGCATGGCGTATTCACGCTGTTACCTCTGATCCTGACTATCTACCCGCTTTATTATTTCTTTGTATGGTCGGATTCACTGGCGAATAGGGCTTTTGTCTGGCTGTTCCCCGGCGTGCCGTATATCGCAGGCACCGGGATCGTGATCGGCCTGATCGCGATCTTCATTCTCGGCCTGCTGATGTCCACGCGGCTCCTGCGCGGTCCCATCAGTCTCATTGAGGAGTTGCTCAGGCACATCCCACTGGTCAAGACCCTGTATAACGCCATTAAGGAACTGACCAATTATCTTGCCCCGGATCAGGATCGGCGCTTTGGCAAGGTGGTGGCGGTTAAATGGCCCGGCCTGCCGGTTGAAATAGTTGGTTTTATCACGCGCCCTGAACTTAAAGATATGCCGAAAGGTATCGAGACGTCCGGTAAGGTAGTGGTTTATATTCCAATGAGCTACCAGGTGGGTGGATTCAGTTTCTTTCTGCCAAAGGACTGGCTCACTCCTGTCGATCTTTCCGTGGATGATGCAATGAAACACACACTGACGGGCTGGATCACAAAATAATTATCTGACACTGAGCATCCATTGTACCGATTCCCTGATAATTTCAGGAAATTGTTTCTTATCAATCTTTCCCCATTTACCATGCCCCGGAAAGACCCATTCAACATCCTGAAATGCTTCCATCTTTTTAACGGATTCTATTTGCTTTTCCCATGAATACCAGCAGGCATCCCTGAACGATCCAAACTGGTTCAAACTTGAGATCCAGGCGAAATGATCTCCAGTAAACAAATATTTTCCTTTCCATAACAGCACCAGGTGTCCGGG
>JACQHV010000143.1 GCA_016198885.1 Gammaproteobacteria bacterium | reverse complement strand
TAGAATCGGTGATTAGTGATTAGTAATTAGTGATTAGTAATATAAGATTGGTAACAAATCACTGATAACTGACAACCAATCACCAATCACCCGCCGTTCCTGCACATCCTGTGCTCGCGGCATTTGTGCATCCTGCACTTCATCACCAATCACTAATTTCTATGTTTCTTCAATGGAATCTGTCTGATAGCGCCAGGCTTTCACCGGTGCTTGATAAGCAGGGATTCTGGCCTTAATTTTCAGTTGCCGTAAAAAATCTTCCGGTTCCGGTAATGACTCCCAAACAGCTGGCAGAAAGGTCGCCTTGAATGCGTCTTTCTCAATGATTAATCCATCGATACCCGGGCGCAGTAGCCCCATTAATTCTGTTTCGGAGGAAAATTGAATTGGTTCAGTGGGGGTCAGTATAGAAATACTGATATGAATATTTTTGTATTCATTCTCTCGTAACGGTTTGAATCTGGGATCATGAAACGCAGCGCTATAAGCATTATCCGAGACACTGAGAATCAATGGTGAAATTGCCCTGGTTGTGCCGACACAGCCGCGAAGTGCTGATTTTATCTTGATCGTTACAAAAGTAGCCCGTATTTCGCGCAGGAGTGACGGATAATTGTCGGATTGTAGTTGTAAACTCCTGTTTGAATTAAATCCATGTTGAATACTATTTCTTGCAATTATCAATAATTGCCGCTGTAAATCCTCCGGCAGCATGTTAATTCTGGAGAAAGGAATATGCGCCATAACCGACGACACGATCGCGTGATCCTGCTGTATCACCAGAATTACGCACATCCAGTGTTCTTACCCGCAGATTTCTGTTTCGGGCCACCTGCAATAACCCACGCATCGGTCTGCAGCCGCAGGCCTGTAGTGAACCAATTTTTTCCAGTTGCAGGTTTTCGATTGCCCTCGTGGTTGCCAGATCAAGTTTCCGTGCTGTCTCATAATCATGGTAATGACTGAGATCCGAGCTGATGACGATAAGTGTTTCCTTATCCCCCCACAGTAGTTCCAGTACTTCGGCAACTTCCTGCGGACTTGCCTCACCGACCACCAATGGGACAATGAGAAAGTCATTCAGTGCCAATTGCAGAAAAGGCAGGTGCACCTCCAGACTGTGTTCCTGTTCATGCGCAGCATCGGAGAAAGAAACCTGGGGTAATTGCCGGAGTAATTTGATTGCCGCCTGTTCGACCTTGATCTGGCCCAGGGGAGAGGCGAAGTGTGTAGCCTTGCTTAAGGCCAATCCCTGGATGTAAACACGGTGTGCCGGACCAAGCAGGATGACACGCGTGATATGTTTGCTTATGGGTTGCAGCGTTGCATAGGCCGTTGCGGCAATCGCTCCTGAATAGATATATCCGGCATGCGGGGCAATGAGGGCCTTTGGTGGCGGATCTTCCGGGCGGGCCTCGCTCAGATAGCTGCCGACCATTTGCGATAGTTCATCCGGATCCCGGGGGTAGAAATAACCCGCCACAGCCGGTGGCCTGACTATCGTGGCCGGCCTGTCTTGACTATTATTATTCATATAAAAGTCATTAAGAGTAATAAAATTAAGTCAGTTATTGTCTAAGATTATAGAAAGTTTCAATTTATACTGCAGGTTTAACAATGAAGGCTGACAGCTTTACAGTACCCACAAACTATTGGCATGTGCTGGATGATGGACGTATCCAGTGCGATATGTGCCCGCGCGCATGCAAACTCAAGGACGGGCAGCGTGGAATGTGTTTTGTCCGCGCCTGCGAGGATAATCAGATAGTATTGACTTCATATGGACGTTCTAGCGGATTCTGTGTTGACCCCATTGAAAAGAAACCTCTCAATCATTTTTTACCGGGCACTTCCGTATTATCCTTTGGTACAGCGGGTTGTAATCTCGCCTGCAAGTTTTGCCAGAATTGGGATATCAGCAAGTCCCGGGAGATAGATACCCTCGCCGATTCCGCATCACCGGAACGGCTTGCTGAAGTTGCACAACGTCTCGGGTGCAGAAGCATCGCCTTTACCTATAACGATCCCGTTGTTTTTCACGAATACGCCATTGATGTTGCCCAGGCCTGCCATGAGCGTGATATCAAGGCGGTTGCAGTAACAGCGGGATATGTATGCAAGGAGCCCAGGGTGGAGTTTTACCGGTATATGGATGCGGCCAATGTTGACCTCAAGGGGTTTACAGAACGTTTTTATAAATACATCACAGGTGGCCATCTTGATGCGGTTTTGGATACCCTGTGTTACCTGAAACATGAAACCGATGTGTGGTTTGAGATCACCAACCTCATGATTCCGGGCGAGAACGATTCAGTGGAGGAAACCGAGGCAATGACCCGGTGGATTGTGGAACATCTAGGCCCCGATGTGCCCGTGCATTTTACCGCCTTTCATCCCGACTGGAAGATGCTGGATAAACCACACACACCTGCTTCCACATTAACCCAAGCCCGTGAAATTGCAATAAAAAATGGCATTCACTATGCCTATACAGGCAATGTTCATGATACCCGGGGCGGGACTACCCATTGCAGTCATTGTGGAACAAAACTGATCGTGCGTGACTGGTATATAATGAAGGAATGGCATTTAACCGCCCATGGCGAGTGCCCGGAATGCGGGACACCATGCCATGGACTCTTTGAAGATTTACCAGGGAATTGGGGCGCGCGCCGCATGCCTGTTACCATCCATGCAGCGATTTAACGCGATGTTCTGCATTTTCCTGAACAAGTCCATCCATGCACTTAATACATCCTTAGCTCCGTTAGTGGCACTTCCCTGTGCCACTTCTCAGCCTGAAAAGCAAAAAGTGTGATTTTTGCTCTTCTTCGTTGTTCAAGCACAATATTGTATGTACTTGAACAACGCTGGTACGTCCATGTACCGAACACAGATTGCTGAAAAATAGAGTTTTTCTGCAATCTGTTATAGGCAAAGTCATTGCCTTGAAAAACCAGGGTGGGCCCTGTAGACTGCCGCCTCCGCTAGTGCGGGGTGGAGCAGTCTGGCAGCTCGTC
>JACQHV010000142.1 GCA_016198885.1 Gammaproteobacteria bacterium | reverse complement strand
GTTCTATGTGGCTGTGACGCATGATTATACGTGTAAAAGATCCTTGGCCTTTTCAGACTGGATTTTGACCCGATGACGAAGATCGGAACTGAAATACAAACCGGCAAGCGCGGTAAACAATCCGGCAATTGTCGGCAACAGGGCGCGTGAAATGCCTGCCGCCATCCCGCGTGTATTGCCTGTGCCATAAATATTTAATACTTCAAATATTGTAATCATGCCGGTTACGGTGCCGAGCAGGCCAATGAGCGGCAGTACGGAGGTAATAGTCTGAATTGGAATCAGGTATTGTTTTGATTCAATTGAAATATCGGCCAGAAGGCCTGCACGAATGCGCAATGCATACCATGATGAATGATCATGGCGTTTTTGCCATTGTTTAAGAATATCATTCAGTTTTTCTGGATACACAATGAAAAAATACCAATAGCGCTCAAGAATCAATATCCACAGTAATATTGATGAGATCAAGACAACAGACAAAATGGGACCGCCACTTTTCAGAAAGCCCAGTAAAGTTTCGAGTTGATCATACATATTAATTTTTACGATGTGCTTCCGCGAGTAATGCTACAAAGGCAGCGCTCTTTTCATCAAGGGTATGAATCAAGCGATTACTCCTGGTTGTTAGAAAGCTGTGAAGTAACAATAACGGGATAGCCACGACCAGTCCTATTACTGTCGTGACCAGGGCCTGTGAGATACCTCCTGACATGACCCTGGGATCGCCAGTACCAAACAGGGTGATTGACTGAAATGTCTGGATGATACCGATTACTGTACCGAGCAATCCCAATAAGGGGGCAATCTCGGCAAGCAACAACAGTGTACCCAATCCCCGTTGCAATGCTGGCATTTCTTTCAGTATGGCTTCGTCAAGTTTGAGTTCAAGCGTCTCGGTATCGACATCTGGATTTTCTTTGTAAACCGACAAAATGCGGCCGAGTGGATTATTCCCCGGAATTTCATTTTGTAATTGATCTTTAATCTTGTGATCAATCCGTCCCAGCATGACAAGTCGTTCCAGGGCTATCAACAGGCCGACAATGCCAATAAGAATGGTAAGATAACCGACGATCCCTCCCTGCTGTGTGCGTGTTTTAAAATCTGGTACCTGTACCAGAAGGGCAAGCAGGGCGCCACGGGTAGGATCAACCGGAAATGGAGAATATTCGTCCTTGGCATTTTCAAATTTCAGGGCCATTGACTGATATTGATACTGCGGTTGCCTGCCAGGTTCAACAAGCTGGCCGGTTTCAGGCAGGTAACGCAGAAAGAGGCCGTTGGATACTGCATTAAAGACGCCGATACGCGTTACGTTCTGTTCAACTTCATCGCCTGAACTGTTTATGAGTTTCGCAGGAAATGTGACAACTTTGCTGGATTCCAACATTTCATCCAGCACCAGATACCATAATTGCTCCAGCTCATCTATTGCGGGCAGTGTCCTGCTTGCGGCAAGTTCATCAACTAGATCATCCCGATCGGGTTTTTGAGCAGAGACCAGCGAGGTATCAATAATGACATCTATGTCTCCTGCGATTTGCCTGACTACACCATGCAGCTCTCCAAGTGATCCTATGCGTTCAGCCAGAAGTTCATTTTGGGCCTCTATTTCACTTTGCTTTCGATCATATATGGCCTTCAGTTCTTCGGTGTGCTTTTCTATTGCTGCAAGTTCCGCGCCGGCTTCTTTTAACAATTGCTGCTGTTGATCACGCGCCTGCCGGAATTTTTGTTCGCGTTCAACATGTTCCTTTTTTTCCTGCAAGCGATCCTTGCGCACCTGTTCGACGAGTTCATCAAGTGTCTTGGGAGGTTCAGCCCGGACGGAGGGAAGCACAGATATCAGTATAAGAATGTAAATGAATAGTTTCATCTTGTTTGTACCGGCGCTTCGACGGGTATTATGAAAAGATCAGGGGAAGACTGTTTGCGCGCAATCAGGATCCCCTGTTTAATCGCTTGATTATAATTATCCGTCAGTTTCTTCCATGCCTTTTCCTTTTTGTCCCAGTAGCCGCTTTCCCTGCCATCCAGAGTCTGATACAGAAGCGCAATGCGTCCTATTCGCAATACATCAACGGTATTATTCTTGTCATTATAAAAAATAGTGTCACTGCCGGTTTCAATCGAACGGCCGTATTCCATCTCGATCTGGTAAGCTTCCATGATGCGCCGGTATTTTTCCGGCATGGATATATCTGGCTGATCCATCATTTCCTTGATGGTTTCAAGACGGGTTTGACGTTCCTTGCGAAGAAACGGCATATCGAGTGCGATAAATTCCTGCAATGTCTCGATCATGCGCAGCATAAGAGGGATGATATTCCGCTGGGTTTCTTCAGCGTTGCCAAGTTGCCGGAAGATGGACTTGAGAGTTTCTTCCTGTTTTTCTGTCAGTATTTCCAGTTGTTCATTATACGATTTCAGACTGTCGATTTTTTCCAATGTCGTTTTGTATTCCTGAACAAGATCCTTTGTTTCGTCTGCCAGGGCATCGATATGATGTTGTGATTGCCGTGCCTCCTCATTGGCTTCGACGGTATCCTGCACGGCCGATTCCAGTGGATCGGCTGCCGCAAGTATTTTTCCGGAGAGAATAATTAAAAGCAGAAGAATGAGATTCAGGGTATATTTCATATCTTTCATCAGGATAATTTCCTAACTGTTTTTTTTCATTGGATAAATGATATCTGTTCTTTGCCCTGATGTTCAATCTTTCGTAACGTGATACTTATATATAATGAAATGGATGCAATTTACTGTTTCCCGGCAACTATAACGAAGTGGTTGTGAGTCTTGTATATCATGTTTATTTGCTATTGTATGACACTCAATGAGCCTGCGACTCCGCATTAATTTATTCATCACGTTATTATTTGCGTTGATTCTGGCTGGCGGCAGTTTCTTTATAATCCGCAATGCGCGCGAGGCCGTACGTGATGAAATACAGGCTACCGCTCATCTTACCTTACAATTGATCGAAATTGCGTTTGCCAGCACCGTATATGATGTCAGGTTTGATTTACGGGAAAAGGTCCTCAACCAGATTGCCCACCTTGAGAGCGCCAGGCACCTGGACATACAACTTTATCAATCATACAGTGCAGAACAGAAAATATTTGTAGATAACGAATTTGTAATTACTGCAGATGCGCCAAAATGGTTTTCAAAACTGGTCAAGCCCAGGCCAATTGAATATCGTCATACTATCCCTGGGACTGGCGCTCCTCACACGGTGATCCTGATCAGGGCAAATCCATCTGATGAGATAACAGAAGTATGGGGTGAGACAAAGGGATCACTGGGACTTCTTGTTGTGTTTGTGATCCTGGCCAATATACTGGTGTATTTCATGCTGGGAAGAGGACTCGCCCCGCTTGAAACGATCCTCAAAGGACTCGGCGGTATTGAACAGGGAGACTATCGTCTGCGGTTGCCGAAATTCAATCTGCCGGAGTTATCCAGGATTTCGGAAAAGTTTAATCTGATGGCGGATGTATTGGAGCGAAGCCGGGAGGAAAACCGGTTTCTGACACAACGTTCACTCGCGATCCAGGAAAGTGAACGGCGTAGTCTTGCGCACGAACTGCATGATGAACTTGGCCAGTCAATTACCGCCATCAAGGCAGTTGCCGTATCCATAGAACAACAATCGTCTGTCAGCCGTAATACGGTTGCTGATAATGCCGAGGCAATAATAAAAGTATCCAATCGTATGTATGATGTGGCACGCAACATGATGCGGCGGTTGCGCCCGCCGGTATTGGATGAACTCGGCCTGATTACGGCACTGCAGGAGATGATCGATGACTGGAATGCCCGCCATCAGGATATCTTCTGTTGCTTCAGTTTTGCGGGAGAATTAAATAGTCTGGGTGAGGACATCAACATCAGTCTTTATCGCATTGTGCAGGAAAGTCTGACAAATATCGTAAAACATGCTCAGGCGAGCAATGTTGATGTTAAAATATCCTTGCTGAATTCACACAAGCATACACAAGATGCCAGTGTGAATAGTGTAGAATTAATTGTTCAGGATAATGGCAGGGGTTTTAATATAAAAACAACCCAACAGGGACTCGGACTGTTGGGTATGCGTGAGCGTACCGAGGCCTTGAATGGCACCTTCAGATTAACATCAAAGCCTGGCTATGGGGTCAGGATGCGTATTGTGATTCCGGTAAATAAAAAAGAAATTTAAAAATGAGCGTAACTGACAGAAAGATCCGTGTATTGCTGGTGGATGACCACGCTGTTGTACGCGCCGGTTATCAGATGTTGCTGAAAAATTCTCCTGAAATTGAAGTTGTCGCCGAGGCAGAAACGGGCGAACAGGCGTGCAAGGCCTTTATTGATATCCATCCTGATGTCGTTATTATGGATTTATCCATGCCAGGCATAGGAGGACTGGAAGCAATACGGCGCATAGTGGCACGTGATGCCAATGCGAAAGTTCTGGTTTTCAGCATGCATGAAGATACAGCTTTCGTGGAGCAGGCATTGCAGGCAGGTGCGCAGGGCTATCTTACAAAGAGCAGTGCGCCTGAAATCCTGGTTGAAGCCATCAAGGAACTGGCTTCGGGTAAATCACATATTGATTCCGAGATCGCGCAAAAACTTGCCTTCCAGAAGTCACGCGGAAAGGATTCACCCTTTTCAAACTTGTCAACTCGCGAATTTGAAATTTTTTGCCTGTTGGCGGAAGGGTTGAACACCAGCGAGATCGCCAAACGTTTATCCTTGAGTTACAAGACTGTGGCGAATTACAGCACCCAGATCAAGAACAAACTTAATGTAACCACTGTCGCTGAGATCGCGCGCCTGGCGATACGGTACAACATTATCAATGCCTGAATGGTGATTGGTGATGAAGTGCAGGATGATGTGCAGGGATGCACGAATGTCGCGATGATATGGATATCAATGAGCGACCGCACAAATGCCGCGAGCACAGGATGTGC
>JACQHV010000149.1 GCA_016198885.1 Gammaproteobacteria bacterium | reverse complement strand
GGCGGATGGTCCTGTTATCCAGCGTTCCAGTGAGCGGGCACTCAAGTATGGAACAAGTTTGAATGACGTTTTCAATATGGTGGCAGAGTTTCGCAAGGACAATACACGAACACCGATCATTCTGATGGGCTATCTGAATCCGATCGAGATCATGGGCTATCGGACATTCGCCAAACGGGCGCACGCGGCCGGTGTTGATGGAGTATTGCTTGTTGATCTGCCTCCGGAAGAAGCGGATGCCTTGCAGTCCGAGCTTAATCACTTTGATCTCAATCAGGTTTTCCTTCTCTCGCCGACAACCAGTGATGAACGCCTGGGGCATATATGCTCCAAGGCAAGTGGTTTCCTGTATTATGTCTCACTCAAGGGGGTAACAGGCAGTAACCGGCTGGATGTCTCTGATGTTGCCGGAAAGATAGCGCATATACGCAGTAAAACAAATCTTCCCGTCGGGGTCGGTTTCGGGATAAAGGATCCCGCGACGGCAAGGCAGGTTGCCGGATTCAGTGATGCTGTGGTTATAGGCAGCGCCCTGGTTGAACGTATAGGACAATTTACACAGCAATCAGAAAAGTTGATACAGGAGGTTACCGGTTTTTTGTCGGCATTGCGCTCTGCAATAGATACAGCATAAATATTACCAACAGGTGACATTTTACAGAAGGTTTTATTATGAGTTGGTTCAGGAAACTTATTCCCTCCCGTATCAAGACCAATGGCGCCTTAAAAAGAACGGTGCCCGAAGGTGTGTGGACCAAATGCGGTACCTGTAATGCTGTTCTCTACCGGGCAGAACTGGAAAGAAATCTCGAGGTCTGTCCAAAATGCTCACACCATATGCGTATTCATGCCAGGAACCGGCTCGATCAGTTTCTTGATCCCGAACCGCGTATTGAAATAGGCGCAGAAATCAAACCTGTCGATAAATTGAAGTTTCGTGACAGTAAGAAATACAAGGATCGATTGAGCCAGGCCCAGAAACAAACCGGTGAACAGGATGCACTGATCGTAATGAAGGGGCAGGTCAATGGCATACCCTTGATCGCCTGTGCTTTTGAATTCGATTTTATGGGCGGTTCAATGGGTGCAGTCGTTGGGGAACGTTTTGTACGTGGTGTTGAGACTGCAATTGAAAACCGGATCCCCCTGGTGTGTTTTTCCGCCAGTGGGGGCGCGAGAATGCAGGAGGCCGTTATCTCACTGATGCAGATGGTCAAGACCAGTGCGGCATTGGCTACCCTGAAAAATCACGAATTACCCTATATCTCGGTCATGACTGATCCAACCATGGGAGGTGTTTCTGCAAGTCTGGCGACCCTGGGAGATATCAATATTGCAGAACCCGGCGCCCTGATCGGTTTTGCCGGCCCACGTGTCATTGAACAGACTGTCCGCGAGACCCTGCCGGAGGGATTCCAGCGGAGTGAATTCCTGCTGGAACATGGCAATATCGATATGATTGTCGATCGCCGTAAAATGCGGGATCGCATTGCCTCAATATTATCTAAACTGGTTCACAGTCCCGCACCTTAACGTATACTGTTACCAGACGCTTTTACAGATATTAATCACCATGCAAGTAAAAACGAAAATTATTTCGCGTGACTTATGTAGTACAGATTCAATGCGGTTTAATACACTGCTTGAATGGCTTGCCTGGCAGGAAGGTTTGCATTTTACAGCGATTGAACTGGGCCTGGATCGTTGCATGTCCGTCGCAGATAAAATGGGTTTGTTACAGCCAGACTATGCAGTGATCAGTGTGGCAGGCACGAATGGAAAGGGTTCCAGTGTCAATATGCTGAGATCGATTTTACTTAATGCCGGATATTCCACCGGGTGCTATACATCACCCCACCTGATTCGTTATAACGAACGCATATCCATCAATGGTATTGAGGTACCTGATACATTACTTTGTGAGGTCTTTGACAGGATTGATCGCGCCCGCGGTGATATTTCACTGACTTATTTTGAATTTGGTACTTTGGCGGCGCTGGACATCTTCCAGCGTGCCGGAATTGATATAGCCATATTGGAAGTCGGCCTGGGAGGCCGGCTGGATGCAGTCAACTGCCTGAATGCGGATGTTGCACTGATTGCCAGTATTGATCTGGACCATGAACACTGGCTGGGCCCCGATCGTGAAACGATTGCGCGTGAGAAAGCGGGAATCATGCGCAGTCAAGCACCTGCGGTTTGTTCTGATCCCAATCCCCCTCATTCACTGGTTGACCATGCCAATATGCTGGGTACAAGGTTGTATCTCCTGAAACAGGATTATGACTATCAGGTTAGCAATAATTGTTGGACGTGGCGCTGTAGAGATTCAGTAACATATACTGACTTGCCGCATCCATCCATTTATAATGCACGCCAGATACAAAATGCCGCAGGGGTACTGATGGCTTTGACAGCTATATCGGATCGATTTCCCGTTGATATTCACGCCATACGGCAAGGACTGCTTGAATTTAATCTGAATGGCCGTTTCCAGATTGTTCCGGACAAGGCACAACTTGTGCTTGATGTAGCACACAACCCTCAGGCTGTGGAACTCCTTGTCCAGAATCTCCGGCAATTACCCATCAGTGGCGACACACATGTACTGATTGGTATGTTGAGTGACAAGAACCATAAAGCGATATTTCACGAGATATCAGAGATTGCGGATTTCTGGCATCTTGTGACATTGGAGGGACCAAGAGGAACAAAAAGCGAAACTCTCAGCGAAGTATTGGCAGCTTCGGGTATTACAGAAAATGTATCCTGCTATGAAACTGTGGCCGAGGCTGTGAACCGGATCCGCAGTATCGTTGGACCACAGGATCGTATTGTCATTACCGGATCGTTTCTTACCGTTGGGGCGGCTATCAATCATCTTAACCTGCAGCATTAATTACGAATGGAACAAGGCCTGAAAGAGAGAATCGTCGGCGCAGCTGTTCTCGTTATTCTGGCAGTGATATTCATCCCCATGCTGCTCGATGAAACGCCGGAAACGGAATCCGTGATCACTGAATCAAATATCCCTCCAAAACCGGATAATATTCCCGCACCCCCGGAGGGCGATTTCAGCTCCCGCATCATTCCCTTGCAGCAAGAGGAAGTGGATACAACTATTTCCAAGTCTGAAGAAAAAACTGAAGATAAGCCAACAGCAGAAAATACAATAGCTACTGACACTATTGCCGCCACGGGAGAGCAAAAACCATCCGCATCTGTGGTGGTCAATGGAGAACCTGCAACAAATGTCGGTTTGACCGCGTGGGTTGTTCAGCTTGGCAGTTTCGCCAGTGAAGAAAATGCGCAGGCACTCAATAAAAAACTACGCGAGGCTGATTATGAAGCATTTGTTGAACCTCTTAAACAAAATGCTGATGTGATCTATCGCGTACGGGTTGGTCCAGAACTGAAACGTTCAGATGCGGAATCAATCCGTGATCAACTGAAGAAAACCATGAAACTCGACGGGATTGTTACCCAGTATCCTTGATCAATTGCCTCCTCATATAATTAATAGATGCAATCTGCAGATATAGTCATTCTGGTGGTGATCGGGTTGCCGGCGCTGGTTGGCGTTATCTATGGTTTTCTGAATATTGCCTTTTCCATACTTGCCTGGGCATTGGCACTGGGTATAGCGGCTAAATTCACGCCATTTTTTTCGCCTATGCTTGAATCTTCCGTAGATACCCCCATTTTGAGGATTATCCTGGCCTTTACCGGCCTGTTTATTATCAGTCTGGTTATTTTCACCGGTATCGGGTTTCTTATAGTAAAATTACTGGGCAGAACCGGTCTTACCGCGACTGATCGTATTCTTGGACTGTTTTTCGGTATTGGCCTTGGAACGGTAATTGTGCTGGTTGTTATATTCCTGGCGGGATTTACTGCATTGCCGGCAGAACCATGGTGGCAGACGTCAAAAGTATTGGAACCATTTGAAAGAGTCTCGATTTGGGCTGAAAAATATCTACCGGAATCCATGGCTAAATATCATGGTTATGAAGTGCCTGTGCCTGTTCCTGACAGCCACGGCAAACAACCCCCTGTGCAAACTGAAGCAAAACCCGGGTAACCCTGTATGTGTGGCATTATCGGCGTAGTCGCCAAACAGTTCGTCAACCAGACAATCTATGATGGTCTGACGGTACTACAACATCGCGGGCAGGATGCCGCCGGTATGGTTACCTATCATGAAGGCCGTTTATATCTGCGTAAAAATACCGGTATGGTCCGGGATGTCTTTCATACCCGCCATATGTTGAACCTCAAGGGCAACATGGGCATAGGTCATGTGCGTTACCCAACGGCGGGTTGTTCTTCATCGGCAGAGGCGCAGCCGTTTTATGTGAACTCACCCTATGGCATCACACTCGCGCACAATGGCAATCTGACCAACAGTGAAGAATTAAAAGAAGATCTTTTCCGCGATGATTTGCGGCACCTCAATACCGACTCCGATTCTGAAGTTTTATTGAATGTGCTGGCGCGTGAATTACAACGTCTGGGCAAATTGCGCCTCGAAGTTAATGATGTCTTTGACGCTGTGAGTAAAGTCCATCAGCGTTGCCGTGGCGGCTATGCAGCTGTCGCCATGATCACCGGATTTGGAATTCTCGGTTTTCGTGATCCGAATGGCATTCGTCCGATCGCATTTGGCGAGCGCACTACGGATAAAGGCAAGGAATACCTCATCGCCTCTGAAAGCGTTGCGATAGAAGCGCTGGATTATAATTTGATTCGGGATATTGAACCCGGTGAGGCAATCTTTATTACCAAGGATGGACAGTTGCATACACGGCAATGTGCCGAACATCCAAAATATTCCCCCTGCATCTTTGAATATGTTTATCTCGCACGGCCGGATTCGATTATTGACAATATTGCGGTGTATAAGGCCAGATTGCGGATGGGTGAGAAACTGGCGGAGAAAATTTTAAGAACAAGACCCGATCATGATATCAATGTAGTGATCCCCATACCGGATACCGGGCGCACAGCCGCAATACCGCTGGCGCGCAAACTGAATGTGAAATACCGTGAGGGTTTTATCAAGAACCGCTATATCCCGCGCACCTTTATCATGCCGGGCCAGGCGGTGCGCAAAAGATCGGTCCGCCAGAAACTGAATGCCATTGGTCTCGAATTCAAGGGCAAGAACGTTTTGCTGGTGGATGATTCCATTGTACGCGGCAACACATCCAGCGAGATTATCCAGATGGCACGTGATGCCGGCGCGAGGAAAGTGTATTTCGCTTCTGCTGCGCCACCCGTGTGTTATCCGAATGTTTATGGCATCGATATGCCTTCAGTGAATGAATTGATCGCCCACAATAAAACAGAAGAGGAAGTCGCCAGGGTTATCGGTGCTGACTGGCTGATTTATCAGGACCTGGATCAACTGGTTGCCGCGGTAAGGAAGGGGAATCCCAAAATCAAGGAATTTGATCTGTCCTGTTTTAACGGTAAATATGTCACTGGCGATATCAGCGAGGATTATCTTCATCATATCGAAGAGATGCGCAATGACAACGCCAAGTTGGAGCGCGAGGAAAACGAAGAGAATCTTATCGATCTGTCAAACAGCATCTAGTGACTGATGATTGGTGAATGGTGAATGGTGATTAGTGGCTGGTAATTTGATGCCAAACACCACACACTATCAGTTAACCGTTATCCCCG
>JACQHV010000138.1 GCA_016198885.1 Gammaproteobacteria bacterium | reverse complement strand
GATGATTAACCAATCATTATAAATCCCCACACACATATTTCCGTTCAATAAATAACCGATACCACCGAACATCTTTTTTTCTTTTAACCCGAAACGGCTGGAGATTACCTTCGCCAGCCGTTCCGCCAATCCGGAATCATACGACATCAGTTATGCCGCCTCACGCCAGTGCGGCGGATAAGCCTTGTCATAGCCGGGCTGTTTGCAAATCCGTTGACACCATGCCTTGAGATTCGGGTAGCGCCCGCCTAATTCGCTAAATCCGAGGTTAAGGGGTTTGGCAATCTCTTTTCCGGCAGCACGCTCCAGGGCAGCAATGAACGGATAGACAGCAATATCGGCTGCACTGATGATATTCGTCGCGGTCAACCATGACTGATCCTTCAATCCATCATCAAGGCGTTGTAATTCTGCATTCACTTCTACGGCTGCGGTTTTAACATCATCCTCATTACTAGCAAGCTGTCCCGTGAAGATCGGCAGGATCACACGGCTGGTAGCAGGAAATGCAAAGTAACTGAAATCCGAAATCACTTTCCAGATGAGTGCTTCTTCCTCTGCCTTCCGTCCGAAAAACGGCAATTCAGGAAATTTACGATCCAGATAGACCATAATGGCAAGCGATTCCGAAAGGGTAAAATTTCTTTCCCGAAGCGCAGGCAGTTTACCCCGTGGGTTGATTTTCAAAAACTCTGGCTTTTTATGTTCTTTCTTCGAAAAATCCAGCCGCCGTGAGATATAAGGTATTTTTTTGATTTCAAGCATAAGCAGGACGCGCCAGGAAAACGGGCTGCCGCTGCCCCAGAATATTTCAATATCAGATATCATGTTTACCTCCTTTGGTTAATTAAAATGTTACGCTGCCTTTTCCGCACCTCCTTTTGGAAATGGTGCGGTGTCGTAAAAGAGCTCGCATTTCTTGATCCTGTTTCCTTCAAACACAAGCACCTCACACATAGATACAGTATCCTTAAAAGGTTTGGAAAAGACTGTATCAAATATCTTCACAACCACATTGCCATCCTGAACATACCGTACATTTTTCTCATCGCATTCAAATGGCATGTTTTCCATAAATGCAATAAGTTCTTCCGTTCCGTTCATCTTCATCAACGGTCCTTTAAAACGGTAGTTTTTATGGAGTAAGTTGCGGATAGTTTCAAAATCTCTGGTATGAAATGCCTTGCTGTAACGTTTAACAGTTTCAATTAGATTACTCATAAAATTTTCTCCCTGATTGATAATTGAGTAATTCAAAATCAATCTGTTTTTAATTTATTTGCTATGGCATTATATATTACTTGCAATATGCAAGTAATATTAATACTATAATATGAATACTTTTATATTGCAAGTGGTATAACCTGATGGGAAAAAAGAATGATCATTGTAACTATTCACAATGTCCTGTGGCATGCGCCCTGGATATTATCGGCGACCGTTGGACACTGCTGGTTATTCGCGACCTTATGTTCACGGGACGGCATGAATATAAAGACATGCTTTCCTCGGATGAGGGAATTTCCACCAACATCCTGGCTGACCGGCTAAAACAACTGCAATCTAGGGGGATCATTGCATCCGTCCCGCACCCGGAAAACAAAACACGGAAACTCTACTACCTGACGCAGCCAGGCAAAGACCTGATCCACGTAATGATTCAGATTGCCATATGGGCCGATAAACATTTGACTGGGGTGGTGAGCATCCCTACTGATACACGTGATATGTTGATAAACAACACCGGGGCCAAGATCCAATACACTATGCAAGAGCTGGAGAAGTGGGAGAAAGAATTTATTGTGTAAAACGGAGTAATTACTTCGAGTTTTTCTTCGTTCACTTATATGTCATTGCAAGGCCCTGATCCCTTTCTTTGTATTAAAAATTTCTCGTCCGTTTTAGATCCTTATTGGCACTATCGATGTCGGCTTGCACCTTCTCGCGACTGCGCGGATAGACAATCTCCCGGCCCATGATATTTCCGGCGTAAGCCTGCCCATTGCGGGTAGGCGTCAGATCACATTGGACATTATGAACGCCCTTGCCGACCACAACCTGTATTCGATTGACCCGCTTGCTTAACACGACGACGTCCATCGACTGCCCGCTCTCTGTCACAACTACTTTAATCGTTTCATTTATCATCTGATCATTACTCTGACGTGCATGGAAGCACAAATGTCGCGGAGATAAGGATATCTAAGAGCGACGCGTCTTTCATTGGATTTTACCCATTGGCCGCCCGCGTCGATTTTCCAATTTTAATCCTGATCCAATTTCACCAGACCATAATTCATTTTTAAAACTTTTCGTTATTTTCCAGTCCCAGATTATTGATCTTTGTTTTGCCCAGTATTTTCAGCAGGAGATTACGGCAAAATCTCAGGACCGGATAAATAACACGCGACAAAGACCTTGATTTGAAGATCCGGTAATTCAAACGATTGAATATGCCTGAACTGCTGCTGATGAGTGCCAATGCATGAATTGCGTCGGAGCCATAATACAGTTGCCCGCCCATTTTTACCACCATGCCCTGATCAATATCGAGACCCTGTGCCGTGATCTCTTCCATGATAGCGCCGGGATCTCTGGCATCAATCAATTTCAGTTTTCCCACGGAATCCCGTATCCGCACCAGGCGGCAATAAGCATCACAGGCAGGGCATTCCCTGTCATAGACCAGCAGGATTTCTTCCTCCGCCATGGCCTATGTTATACAACTATGAATTATATTTATAAATGCCCAACGAAGTTTTTTAATGAATAATTTGGCAAGACATGACTGCATGTACACAGGAATAAAACTAACGTCGGGGGCAGTTACCAAAAACCTGACCCCGTTCTGTTACTGAATTCTATTTTCTTATAACTTATGACCTATAACTTGAGACTTTCTTCCAGAGGACTGCATTATGCGCTATGAACTTTACTATTGGCCCGACATACAAGGCCGTGGCGAATTCGTCCGGCTAGCACTCGAGGAGGGTGGCGCCGACTACGTGGATGTGGCCCGCCTGCCGGGCCGCGGCAAGGGTATAGCAGCGATGATGCCCTTTCTTGAGAATAACAAAACCGGCCGTCCACCATTTGCACCGCCATTTCTCAAGGCCGGCAATCTGCTGATTGCCCAGACCGCCAACATCCTGCTGTATCTGGGTCCGCGGCTGGGGCTGGTCCAGAAATCTGAATCAAGCCGCCTGTGGGCGCATCAGCTGCAATTGACGATCGCCGACTTTGTGGGAGAGGTTCACGATGTGCATCATCCAATCGCAGGTAGCCTCTATTATCACCAGCAGAAGCGTGAGGCAAAACGCCGCGCAGGATATTTTACCGGAGAGCGGATACCGAAGTTTCTGGACTACTTCGAGGGCGTGCTCGCTGGCAATCCGAAGGGAAGCAGGTATATGCTTGGTCGCACCTTTTCCTATGTTGATTTATCAATATTCCAGATAATCGCAGGCCTGCGTTACGCCTTTCCAAAGACGATGAAGAAGTGGGAACCAAAGTACCCCGGGCTGGCGGCGCTGCACGACAAGGTCACGGCCCGTCCGAACATTGCCGCCTATCTGGCCTCCAGGCGACGCATACCGTTCAACAAATACGGCATCTTCCGGCATTATCCGGAGCTGGATACGCAGAACTGAAGAAATTAATCGAGTCTGGCTTTATTTATGCAGCCTGTTAGATGAATTCATCAGGGTATAAACGACTGCTTCCATCCATATCACCGGTATCTCGATAACACATGGGTAATGCATCAGGATCAAGCACAGCGCCAGCTACGACACGTCCTATAACAAGCACATGGTCCCCGGCAGGACATTCATGACTGAATTCACAATCAAAATAAGCCATCGCGTCATCAAGGATCGGCGCGCCTGTCTTACCACGGTGCCATTTTACCTCTGCTAATTTATTTACCGTTGCCGGCTGGCCAAAACGCTGTGCCAGGTCTTCCCTGCTTCCTGGTAATACATTCACGGAAAATGCGCCACCTTGAGTCAGCATTTCGTAGGATGAATGCCCGGGATTAATACTGAGCGCAAGTAACAACGGGTTAAATGAGACTTGCATTACCCACGCCGCTGTAAAGGCGTTATCTTTTTTCTGATGAGTGACACCGACAATATAAACACCCTGCGTCAATTGCCGGAACAGAAATGCCAAATCCTTTTTCATATCATTATAAAAATAAATCTGTCACCTTTATTTTGACGGACACAGCTTCATGAACGACTTGTATTTCATGACGTGTCCCCTGTACAGGTACCGGTGAGAATCATATCTATATATGTGTGATAAAAAAATGACTTTTCATCATCCTCTGTAGAAGTATTTATTTGAAGTAATGCGAATTGTCCTGTCTTTTCAAAAAGCGTTATCGCTTTGAATGAATCGCTCTTGTCGCCGTAGTCCAGCACTTGTGGGATATAATCTAAATCATAATTGACGAGACGGGCTTTTAATGCGGTAGTTCCAGTTACCTTGCCTGTATCGCGGTCAACAAGGAATTTCCTGTTCAAGTAATTAGCAGACCATCCGTGAGTGACAAATGCTCCAGTATCACTCAGCCTTAAAACATCCTTAATCGTGCATTCATATTCCGCAGCAAACGCGGACAATTGGCAAATCAGAATCAATGTTAATGAAATGAGCACTTCTGAGATAAGGTTTAGTTTAATCATGAATCACCCTCATTAAAAATTTCTCGTCTGTTTGATGTTCTGGTTGGCACGATTTATATCTGACTGCACCTCCTCGCGGCTGCGCTGGTAGACGACCTACAGGAACGTAGGAAGTGCATATAATGCAGGACGCAATTATCTGCCGATCTCCCGGCCCATGATATTTCCGGCGTAAGCCTGCCCATTGCGGGTAGGCGTCAGATCACATTGGACATTATGAACGCCCTTGCCGACCACAACCTG